>CALRHY010000084.1 GCA_943359495.1 Candidatus Uhrbacteria bacterium RIFOXYB12_FULL_58_10 | reverse complement strand
AGCCGTTCGCCAAGGCCGCTGATTTCTTCGGTGATTGCTGGATTAATTTTCACTTCGCGCATTTCTTGCGGCGGGCGCTCCAGTTTTTCGGCAAGGCTGTGCGAGCGTTCTGCGAGCTGTTCGACTTCTGTGGCCATGGCGTGCGCCTGCTCTAATGTCCGCGCAGAGCGGATCTTGATTGCAGCGCGCTCGATCGCGGTCTGTAAGATGCGGATCTCCTGGATGATTTTGGTAAGGGGGAGCGGGGCGGCGACTGCGGCGACGGCGCGCGCTTTGGCAATGGAGCCCTCGAGTTCTACCTGGCGCATGCGCAAGCGGCTTTTTTCTTCGAGCATGCCTTGGTATTCCTGTTGCAATTTTAAGACCGCATCGGAGCGCGTTTCCTCTTTTTCCATGCCAGCAAATTGGGCGCGCACATCGTTCACTTCGCTGACTTTTTCTTTGCGTGTCCGTTCTGCCTGCTCGAGTCGGATGCGCGTCGTACCAAGTTTCTGCGACAGTTCTTGCCACAAGCTGCGGTAATATTGGTGCTGCAAGCCATGGAGTTCCGCTTCCAATGTTTCGCGCTCTTCAAGACGCTTGACCTGGCGCGCCAATGAACGCAGCCGCGGTTCGATTTCGGCAATCAGCTCGGCAGCACGCTGGAGGTTTTCCTCTGTCTGTTCCAACTTGTGTAAGGCCTGTTCTTTTTTGATCTGAAATGGTTTGACGCCGGTCGCTTCATCAAAAAAATCTTTTCGTTCTTCAGACGAAAGTTGTAGGATCGAATCAATCATCCCTTGGCCGATCACTGAGTAGTGTCGTTCGCCAAAGTTGGCGCGTGCGAGCAAGAGTTGGATGTCCTGAAGCCGTACCTTGCCACCATTCACCAGATACTCAGATTCACCGTCGCGGTACAAGCGGCGGGTGATGGCGATTTCTGGATATTCGATATCCGCTTTGCCATCTTCGTTATTCAGAAACAGGGTGACTTCGGCAAAACCAGAACGCGACTTTTTTTCCGAACCAGAAAAAATCACATCCTCGGATTTTTTTCCGCGCAGAAGTTTCAACGACTGTTCGCCGAGCACCCAACGGATCCCATCCGCCACATTCGATTTCCCCGATCCGTTTGGCCCGACAATCGTGGTGATTCCTTTATCTTTGCCGCGACTGCCGATGAAGGTCAGGGTTGTTTTGGTAGCAAAGGATTTAAACCCTTGCATTTCGAGTTTTTGGAGAAACATGGCGGTGAGTGCAAGCTGGACGGAAACAGGAATCTAACGCAAATAGTATAGCGGAGTGTGGGGGTTTTACCAAAGAATGTCTTTACCCATCCCCGCGTAGGCGGCCCCAAAGGGGACCCTTCGGGTGGATCCACGATGTCGTTCACGATACTTGACGATCGCCGACATTCTTTTGGCGAATCCCAAAAGAACCAAAAAGATTTTGGGGGATGGCGAAACTCGCTGGGATTCTTCAATGCGCCCTCCGCGATGTCTTTCTGGGGAAGTCCTATAAAGAACACTGTTACTTACAGACTGTCACAAGGTTGATTAAGCAACTGGCTCCGGGCAGAACCATGGTGCTCGAACAATCGCCGTCCCCCAAACCCCCTAACGGCATCGGTTGGGACTGATTATTGACCACCAGCCCTATCTCGCGTAGAATACGTTTTCTTATGGAAGAACTGTATCGCCAAGCCTATCAAATCGCCCTCGCAGCGCGGCATCCATTGCTCGTGAGCCATCCAAAGCCGGATGGTGATACGTTGGGTGCCATGATTGCGTTTGGCCATGCGTTGGACGCGGTTGGTAAAGAGCATACGCGGTTTTGTGTGGATGTCCCACCGAAACAATACGGGTTCATGCCAGGAGTCGATCGTGTCATTTCAGATGTCAGCCAGGTTCGCACAGCGCGCCCAGATGCGGTATTTGTTTTTGATGCCGGGGATTTACGGTTTGCAGGAATCGATCAGTTGCTCCGTGAGTTAGCACCGCAACACATCGTGAATGTTGATCATCATGTCAGCAACGCTCGGTTCGGGACAGTAAATGTAGTGGTTGTTGATGCATCGTCCACCGCCGAAGTGGTGCATCGCATGATGATGGCGAACTATGTGCCGATCACTCATAGTATCGCCACATGTTTGTTGACTGGTTTGTGTACGGACACATCCAATTTTTCCAATCCAGCAACATCAGCACCAGCGCTTGCAGTTGGCGCTGCACTCCTCCGTCATGGAGGAAAGTTTTCCGCAGTGCTTAAGCATCTTGTTCGTAACAAGACCGTTTCTGTTTTGCGGTTGTGGGGGATTGCGCTTTCACGGCTGACCTATAACGAACAGTACGGCACTGCGTCGACCGTCATTACACTTCAGGACCTTGCGACGACGCAGGCTGAAGAAGAGGCAACGGAAGGGTTGTCGAATTTCTTGAATGCAGTCCTTGATGTGCCAACTGTGATGGTCCTCCGCGAACTCGATGGGGGAATGGTCCGCGGTTCGTTACGAACGACGGGAAAAAGGGACGTTTCTTTGGTAGCAAAAGCACTTGGTGGTGGCGGTCACAAAAAGGCTGCGGGATTTACCGTTCGTGGGCAGCTGGAAGAACGGGATGGTCGTTGGCGACTGCTCGTTGCGAATTAGCACTCCCATTTCTTGACTGCTAATTTTGGCGTGCTACACTAGGGTGACGCGAAACACGAAACGCGTAACACGGAGCGTCTCGAAATGCAAAACGCGTAACGCGAATCCTGTCGGTGTCGGCGTTTTGCATTACACGTTTCGCGTTTCGAGTAGTTGTCCTCTTCATTTTTTCTTACGTATGCCAAATTCCTACGATATCCGAAGCCAGTATCTTATTCCGACGGTCATTGAAAAAACTAGCTACGGCGAGCGTGCCTACGACATTTATTCGCGCCTCCTCAAAGATCGCATCATCTTTTTGGGCGACGCGGTGGACGACGGAGTGGCGAACATCATCATTGCTCAGCTCTTGTTCCTCGAAAGCCAAGACAAGGAAAAAGACATTACGTTGTACATCAACTCGCCGGGTGGGTCGGTCACTGCAGGGATGGCGATCTACGATACCATGCAGTATTTGAAGCCGGATGTCTCGACGATTTGTATCGGCATGGCGGCATCAATGGCCGCTGTTCTCCTCGCAGCCGGAGCCAAAAAGAAGCGTTTTGTTCTGCCAAACTCAGAGATCATGATCCACCAGATTATGGGTGGTG
>CALRHY010000083.1 GCA_943359495.1 Candidatus Uhrbacteria bacterium RIFOXYB12_FULL_58_10 | reverse complement strand
AGAACAAAAGGTGGTGTTGCAGTGAAGTTTATTCCGAGTGAGACGAATACGGGGTTCGCCGGCGGCAATAATATCTGCATGCGCGAGGCGATGGAGGAGGGGTTTGATTTTGTGTACTTGTTGAATCCGGACACCGAAGTAGAACCGGATTTCTTGGAGCGTGCTGTGGCAGCTGCAGAGACGGATCCAAAGATTGGGGCAGTGCAATCATTGCTGGTCTTGGGACAAGAGCGCGAATTGGTGAATTCTGTTGGCAATGCGTTTCATTTTCTCGGTTTCAGCTATTGTGTGGGCTACCGTGACCGCGTAGATAGCCCTGGTGTGACGGCATTGAAAGAGACCGTCCCGGATATCGCGAGTGCCTCTGGAGCAGGAGTGCTGTTTCGTTCCGAAGCGCTGCGCAAGATCGGTTTGTTTGATGAAACACTTTTTGCCTACCACGAAGACGTCGAGCTTTCGTTGCGTTTCCAAATTACCGGTTGGCGCGTCGTACTCGCGCCGAAGTCAATCGTCTATCACAAGTACGAGTTTTCACGCAGCATCAAAAAATATTACTGGATGGAGCGCAATCGTTGGATTGTCTTATTTGAATATCTACGATGGCCGACACTGCTCCTTTTGTCGCCGATGCATCTCCTGATGGAAGCGGGGATGATCTTTTTTGCCATTCGTTCCGGGTGGTGGCCTGAAAAACTGCGCGTGATCCGCTGGTTCCTTTCGCCACGGAATCTCTGGGGCGTTTGGAAAACCCGCCGTCGCATTCAAGGCATGCGTACCATTTCTGATCGCCAACTCATGCACCGCGCAAGCACGATGATTTCCTATCAAGAAGTGGATAACACGCTGCTTCGTCGGTTTGGCAATCCATTGATGCGCTGGTATTGGCGCGGTGCACGGGCATTGCTACGGTGGTAAAAAATGTTTTGGGCGCTTGAGATCGTTGCTTGACTTTTTGGGAAAAGAGGAGTATTGATTCTTGTCGGTAAACAGTGGGAGGTGACTTTTGGTGTGGCGAATGACTGGGAAAAAAACCGTGTTCTTCTCTCGGGTCGGTGTGGTGTATCGGATCGAATGCGATCCGGATCGTATCGACGCGATCATTCTGGAGGATGGCACTGCCTACACAGTGCCTGACAGATGGGCACATGCCGATGAGCCGAACGGCAGGCTGCTCTTGCAGGGGGAGCGGTGGCGCTTGGCGCAGGGGCGTGAGGGGACGACCTGCATGCAGTGGGTCCAGGAGCAAAAAAAGCTCGGTGGTACTCGTGCAGTAATCGTGAGGAAAATGGACATGTAGCGTTCGCGGCGCGAGTGTCGCGCGCCGACGGCGTCCTTTCACGGAGGTGATGGGGCGTCTTTTTTATATCCATGCCAATAGCACTCCATTGGTCGCAAACAGTGTTCCAATAATACCCGCATACCAGGTCAGCACAATCCGAAGTCGCGGATGAAGTGTGGGGTCCGTGATTGCTTCAGCGGTCAGAAAGACGGAGAGTAGGACTGCAGAAAAGATAAAAATGGGTTTCAGGTTCCCGCGTTCAAGAGAAGGGAAGCGCCAGATATTGAAGGCGAGGGCAGCAAGAGATGCTGTGATGAAGATCGTGACAAGCGTGTGTCCTGATGGTTGTTTTCGTTCACGCCAAACGCGTTGCATTGTTCTGATTGCTGCAAAAAGAAAGAGCGGGGCGAGGCAGGCGGCGAGGAAGATGGCTCGTTGTGCAGCTTGTGCGTGTGCCTTTGTGACGATGTGATTGATGCCGCTTGGAACAGTGTTAGACGAATGCACGGTCACATCTGGATTTTGTAAAAGTCCGTCGTAATCTGTCACCGTTCCAGCAAAGGCGACGGACCAGAAGGAGTTGCTTCCAGCCGGCCAGAAAGGGGAGAAGAAAATATTTTTATCAAACGACGTGAAAAAATGAGGGGGCAGCATCTCTTGAACGCGACCTGTTTCATACGGGTTTGCAAAGACGCTGCCGAATGTTTTTGTTTTATAGATAAACCAGGGTGAAGCGATAAGCAAAGCGATGGCGCACGTCATGAGACCAACAAGCAGTGGTTTCATCTTTCGTTGAGCCAGAGCATGCCAGCCGCACCAAACGAGGAGTGTTAGTAACCCAAGAAACGCAGTCAGTTTTGTCAGGAGCGCGAATCCAAGAAGGACGCCGACAAACATATTTGTCATCCCCGACCAGGATCGTGGATCCACGATGTCGGCAGTCCGATCCGTGGATCCCTGCCTTCGCTGGGATGACAAGAGGAAAAGTGCTGTAAGAAGTAACAGATGCACAAGTCCTTCGTTCGAAAAAAAGAGTCCAGCTGCATGTGCGACAGGAAGTCCTAAAGAGAGAAGAAGAAAAATGAGGATGGCGGATGGACGCCGTGTCCATTGCCAGAGCCACAAGACACACAGGCCGAGTGTTGCGATTCCAAAAATAGTTGGGAGGAGATTTGGTAACCCGAGAAAGGGAACGGCCAAGGTATAAAAAAGCGGCTCATGCCAGGCGACATAACTTTGCTGCATCGTCGGAAGATGACCGATCATCGCCAATGCGGTGCTGTAGGCGAGGTGTGCGCCGCCGTCGTAGCCCCACCAGGGATTCCAAGAAAATGCATTGTGGAGCCGCACTGTTATCGTCGCAATTGCAACGGTAATGAGTGCGAGGATGGGCCAGCGTTGCGAGGTCTGCATAACAACGGTACTCTAGCATATGTCGCGAATCTCGAAACTCGTAACGCGGATCGTCGCGAACCACGAAACACGTAACGCAAAACGCCGATTCGAACGGGATTCGTATTGCGAGTTTCGTATTTCGCGTTATTCTCAACCTATGAAAATTGCCATTGTTACTGCTACCTTTCCTCCCTACCATGGCGGCATGGGCGCGGTTGCCGAACAGCATGCCAAAGCGCTTGCGCATGCAGGACATGCGGTGATGGTCTATACGCCAAGCGGCAGAGGAAATGTCGTCGCAACAGAACAGCGCAACGGAATAGTGATTCGTTGTCTGCGACCATTATTTCGTATGGGCAATGGTGCGGTTTTGCCGCAGCTTGTGTCTGTTCTCGGCGACAACGATATCGTCTTCTTGCACTATCCGGCGTTCGGTCTCGCTGCATTTACCGTGTTGTGGAGTTGGACGAGAGGGCGTGGCAAAAAACTGTTCGTGTATTACCACATGGATCCAATCGCACCCGGTCTTCGTGGAATGATTTTTCATGCACTGACTGCCATTGTTGATCCATTTCTGTTTCGTCGTGCAGATCGCATTATT
>CALRHY010000082.1 GCA_943359495.1 Candidatus Uhrbacteria bacterium RIFOXYB12_FULL_58_10 | reverse complement strand
TTTGTGTTTGGCTTTGTCTGTGACCATACAGCTCCACCGTATGGCGTAATTGGCGAGTCTGACAAAGCCTCGGACACGGTAGCTGACTCTGTGGATTTGCATATCCCTAGGTTTCCCAAGGAGTGCAAGATGTATGTGGCCTTATGCATGCAAGACTCGTTATACTTTTTTCTTTTTTGTCTGAAACACCATCATCCGCAGAACGCTAAGAAAGAGCGAGAAAAGGAGCGAGGTCAGGATGAAGAGCGACTTCACCATTGGTAGATACCACAAGATGCAGAAGACGAAAAATGGAAAGAGAAGCAAGTAGGCAAGATCTGAACGATCGACGTGAGCGCGGCGTTTGAGGGAAAAACCGATTTCAAAAAGAAGAAACAGTCCAACGGTCGCCGCCCAGCCAATGCTGCGTTTGCCGATGTCAAAGCCGAAAAAAAGCGTATTAATAATTTCTGGTCGCTCAATCCACGGATAGATTGCGTCCAATTGTTTGTTGATGCCGCCAAGAAAAACTTGATACAACAGCACGAGAACGAGAAGCTGCACGCCCAACACCGCAACCTTTGCCCACGGACTCACCCGATTTTTCTTGAGCAAAGCACGGACACGTTCTTTTTTGAAAACTGGGTCGCTCGAAGATTCAGACTCGATAGCGCGGATTTTTTCTTGCAGCAAATCATAGGCCAGTGCACTCCGTTCAGAGAGGACGGATAGTGGCAGTAACCCGATACGGACCACGAGCGTCAAGGCAATAACCGCTGTCCCGAGCGAATCCGCACCAACGGCGCTATACAAATAGACCAACAAGTTCAGGAGCGGCGCGTACAACCAATCATGCCAAAACATAAAAAAGTGAGTTTATTCGTAACGCAGCGCCTCGATCGGATTTAATGCTGCTGCTTTTCGTGCAGGATAGAGGCCGAATCCCAAACCAACTGCAGCAGCCACACCAAAAGAGAGCAGGACGGCGTACAGCGGAATGACAAAAACCCAATCACGCTGAAATTGCGAGATGATCAACGAGAGCAGGAAAGAAATACCCGCGCCACCGAAGACACCGATCGCACCGCCGAAGAACGTTAGCAGGATGGCTTCAATCAGAAACTGCCCCAGAATATCGCCGCGGGTTGCACCAACCGCTTTGCGTAAACCAATCTCACGCGTTCGTTCGGTAACGCTGACCAACATGATGTTCATGATACCGATCCCGCCGACGATAAGCGAGATCGAAGCGATAGCGGCAAGAAACAAGGTCAGTGCGCCGGAGATCGTCGTCAAAATATCTGCAGCCTGTTGTGCCGTTTCAATATGGAAATCATCCAAGTTGACGTCGTTTGTCGGATTATCAATCTTGTGCAGCTCGCGCAGCGCTGTGGTCAGCTCTTCCGTAGCACGATCAACACCGACCGACGATGCCTTTGCGGCAATAAAGTTGACGTAGTCGACACCAGAAAGCTGACTGCGCGCGGCAGTGAGTGGTACGTAGATGCGATTATCAAAATTCTGGAAAAATTTTGTCCCTTGCGATACGAGGACGCCGCTCACCGTAAAACTCTTGCGTTTGATGAAAATCGTTTTGCCAATCGGATCCTGGTCGCCGAAGAGATCCGTCGCAATCGAGCTGCCGAGCACGGCGATGGTCCGAGCCGCTTCAAAATCTTCGCTGGAAAAAAAGGTGCCACGCTTCACCTCAAGTGCATTCACCACCTCGACTTCTGGCGTCGTACCGATGATGTTCGGGTTTTTATTAACGGAACCGTACGTAACCCGTGCGTCAATGAGCAGCATGGGTGCAACAGCAGAGAGACTTGGTAATTTTTTGAGGCTCACGGCATCACGATATTTCAGCACGGTAACTGACCCCATTTTTGGTGGCCCTGCCTCTCCCCCACCTGGCGCCACAAAAACCGAATCTGGTCCGAAGCTTGAAACTTGAGCCAGAATCAAGCCTTGTGCACCTTGACCAAGCGACAACATCAAGATGACCGAAGCGATTCCGATGACGATGCCGAGCGTCGTCAAAAACGCACGCAAGGGGTTTGCGGTGATGCCACGGAATGCAATGGTGAAGGTATCCTTGAACTGCATAGCTTGTTACTTTGCGTATTGTTCGACAGACGACTGCTTCATCACCTGCTCATCTCCCACCAACTCGCCATCGTGCACACGGATGATGCGATGGGCGAATTGCGCTGTCGTCGTCTCGTGCGTCACCAAAATGACGGTGTGGCCCACGTCGTGCAGCTGTCGCAATAATTCCATGACTTGGGCGCCGGAGACGCTGTCTAAATTCCCAGTCGGTTCGTCAGCAAAAATAACCGATGGGTTAGCGACGAGGGCGCGAGCGATTGCCACCCGCTGTTTTTCTCCGCCCGATAGTTTGGTCGTTCGAAAATGTGCGCGATGGGAGAGGCCGACATTGGCAACAGCGATCATCGCCTGCTGCGTCCGCTCTTTGACCGAGACGCCGCGATAAATAAGCGGCAGCATGACATTTTCTAGGACGGTGAATTTCGGCAAAAGAAAAAAAGCTTGAAAGACAAAGCCGACCTGCGTCCGACGCATGAGCGCAAGTTGTGCTTCGTTCAGTGTGCTAACGTCATGCCCAGAAAAAAAATATTTTCCACTGGTTGGCACATCCAAAAATCCCAAGATATGCATGAGTGTGGACTTGCCCGATCCAGACGGACCCATAATGGCGACAAACTCACCGCGGTTAATGGTCAACGAAACACCACGGAGCACCGGCGTGCTTCCGCCGTCGGTCTCATACGTCTTGGACACGCGTTCGATAACAATCAGCGGTTGAGGTGTTTCCATCGGTAGAGGCTACTTTGTGGTTTGGCCAATGATGGCTGTTTCTCCTTCGTTGAGCCCGGAAAGGATCTCGACCAGGCCGCCGTCGCCACGCAGTCCGAGCGTCACGACGTGCTCTTCTGGCTTGCCGTCGACCAAGACGCGAACAATGCGATCTGTCCCCTTTTCTTGGACCGCACGCAATGGAATGGAAAGCACGCCTGTTTTTGCGTTCGTATCTATGGTCACATTCGCTGTCATGCCAGGTTTCACTTCCTCTAAATCTTTGGCAAAGACGATACGCATTTTGTAATAGACAATATCCTGGATCACCGTTTCGGCCGGATTCACCGAAAGGACCATTCCTGGGAGGTGCGTGTCCATGCCGAGCGAATCAAGGGTAATATCAACTACTTGGCCAATGCGAACCTTTGCAACATCCACCTCTGGAACATCTACTTCGATTTCGTAATGCGTAGAAAGCATCGAGACAGCAACCGCCTTAGCAGCAGCTAATTCTCCAACATTCACCGGCATGTCGGTGACAAT
>CALRHY010000081.1 GCA_943359495.1 Candidatus Uhrbacteria bacterium RIFOXYB12_FULL_58_10 | reverse complement strand
AAGGTCCAAGACCGTCTCGTGTTTTCCTTTCTGCACAAATCCGCGAACGACATCGGAAAGCGTGGTTGCTCCTTGTGTGTTTGTTTGGAAAAAAGCGGTCGGGGAAATGTGGTAGGTGATGCCGTTGATGTTTTCTGAAAGGACGGCTGGCCCGGAAAGTAGTGTGTATGTTTGTCCGATTGAAACATCGCTAATGCTCGCATTCACCGCGTGGTAGACCGTTGTTGCCAGTGATTCGAGTGTGCGAACAAAATCGTCAGGCTCTGGCAATGTGATATCTGCAGTAACGAGAATCACCATGCGTTCGTTGGTATTTTTTCCTTCGCGAATAACGAGGTAGCGCGCATCACCTTCGTGTGTCCTCGCGTCCCAGCTGCGGAGGTTGTGGTCGCCCAACCATTTTTTTGTACGCTGCATGACCTCGACAGATTCTGGCGAAAGCATGAGGCAAGTCGAAAGATTCACCGTCTTCCACCAACGCCCACTTTCTTTGAGGCCGATGACAAGGGAACCAGGGACGCTCACCAATTTTCCTTCGCTATTCGGTTGCTTATCGACACCAATCACATAGTCCATGCGATTACGGTGATGGAACAGCGAGGTCGCGCCCATGACCTCAGGGATGATTGTCTCCAGCTTGTGTTCAGCAAACGCATCAACCACAAATTGGCGTTTCCATTTTTTCTGAGCGTCATAGCCAAGCGCTTGCAGTGGACAGCCGCCGCAAGAACCGACGTGCGGGCATGGGGGAGTGATGCGGTCAGCGGACGGCGCGGTGACGGAATCTACGCGACCAAAAAGTTTTCCCTGTTGGCGTTTAATCGGCGTTGCTTCGATGGTATCGCCAGGGAATGCAAAAGGAATATGGACCTGTTTTTCGCCCACTACTAAGACACCCTTCCCGTCATCGTCGAGTGCCTGTATTGTGCCGTTGATGTGATCGAAAAGTTTCATGGGATTGTATGAAGAAACGCAAAATTGTTTTGCTTTTACAGAATATTCGCAGCTTGCATAACGTTGGTTCACTGTTCCGCAGTGCTGATGTATTTGGCGTGGAAAAAATCTATCTTTGCGGCTATACCGGCGCGCCGCCGCGAAAAGAAATTTCTAAGGTCGCACTCGGATCGGACGAATGGATTCCCTGGGAACAGGCCCAAAGGACGCATGTTGTTATCGAACGGCTTCGTCGCGAAGGATATCAGATCGTTGCATTAGAGACGGGTATTCCCAGCGTTCCGCTTCCTACGACACCGTTTTCCGACAAGGTTGCCTTGATCGTCGGCAATGAAGTCGACGGCATCACCGCCCCGATTGTGCGCCGAGCCGACGTGATTGTCCATATTCCCATGTATGGAAAAAAGGAATCGTTGAATGTGTCTGTGGCTGGGGGAGTGGCGTTGTACGCGTTGCGGTGCTCCTAAATCTTTCCTTCTTTACCATCCCAGCGAAGGCAGGGATCCATGATATCGGCACCGGTCTCATCGTTCGTCCGACATTCTTTTGGCGAATCCCAAAAGAACCAAAAAGATTTTGGGGGATGGCGAAACTCGTACTATAAATGCGCCCTCCGCGAGTTCTTTCTTTGGAAGTCCTATAAAGAACAACATCGCTTACAATCTGTCACATGGCTGATTGAGCAACTGGCTCTGGGCAGAACCAAGGATCTCAAACAATCGCCGTCCCCCAAACCCCCTAAGGGCATCGATTTGAGTCCGTTGAATTTCCTTCCACCTTCTGCTACTATTCTAAATAATATATGCTTTCGGTCGTCATCCCGACCTATAACGAAGAGGATTTTTTGCCTGTATTGCTTGCTTCATTGGCACGGCAATCTGTTCGCGACGTTGAGATTATTGTTGCCGATGCACAGAGCACTGATAAGACGCGAGCGATCGCCAAAAAACATGGCTGCACGGTTGTCGAAGGTGGCCTGCCTGCAGTGGGGCGGAATAACGGAGCGGCAGCGGCACGCGGAGAATTATTACTATTCCTCGATGCCGATGTGATCCTTCCTGGAGAAGATTTTCTTGCTGGTGTGCTCAAAGAATTTACAGAGCGTCATCTAGATATTTCAACCAGTTTGATCCGACCGATGTCGTCGAGTTCGTTGGATACGTTGTTTTACGTTTTTTATAATTCGTACATTTACGCAACACAAAATTTTTTTCCGCACGCCCATGGGTTTTTTATTATCGTGCGTAAAGAGATACATGATCGCATTAGTGGATTTGATATTCGTGTCCAGCTTGGTGAAGATCATGACTATGCCCAGCGCGCGGTAAAGGTGGGCGCAACGTTCGGTGTCTTGATGAATCAAAAGCTGCCAGTCTCAACGCGTCGTTTTTTGCGCGATGGGCATTTTCGTACTGCAGCAAAATACGTCTTATGCGAGCTGCATATGATGACACTAGGGAGTGTGAAGTCTGATATTTTCCGCTACCGCTTCGGCTACAGCAAAGGCTTGGCACGGAAGCGTCCGTAAGTGTATGGCAGAACAATGGGTGCGCTTGGCCGCGCTTGCAGAAATCCCTGATGGAAGCGTGCGAAAATTTCGGATCGATTTTCGGAGTGGTTGGCTTTTGCGACGAGGTGATTCGGTGAAAGCGTACTTTGATCAGTGTACGCATGCTGGTGGATCACTCGTTCGAAAAGGCGGGGTCTTCCAATGTCTGCGCCACGAAGCGACGTTCGATGTCGAGACGGGGACGCCATTATCGGGCCCTGCGCTCGACGGCGATCCGCTGCCGATTGTAGAGCTCAAAGTAGAGGACGGTATCGTTTTTTTTAAACGAATTCTTTCCGACGAGTAATTCTTTTGTATGCGCACTCTTCGTCCTTTAGCCATCCTTGCTGCCGCTGCCTTCTTTTTGCCGACCGTGGTTGTGGCGGATACCTTTACCTACGATCTCGGAATTACAAACACAGACATCACCTTTTCCAAAGGGACGCTGGTTGCTGGCGATACCGTTCGCATTTATGGTCGTGTCACCAACTGGGGGACAAAGGACATTTCCGGCTACATGACCTTTTATCAAAGCGAGCAGCTCATTGGTAACTCGCAAGTCGTGACCGTTCGGCCAAATGCCTCGTACGACGATGTCTGGGTGGATTTTGTCGTGCCAAAGGGGAGCTTTAACATCCGCGGAGAGATTAAAGGGACAACACCGCAAGATGAAAACCCTGCAAACGATATCGCGCTCTCTCCCATGTTCACACCGCTCGCGGATACCGATGGGGATTTGATCGCCGACACACAAGACAATTGCATAGATATTTCGAACGCAGATCAAAAAGACACGGATGCCGATGGCAAAGGCGATGTCTGCGATGCGTATCCAAACGATGCAACCAACACTCCTCCTTCTTCCGTTGTCGTAACGCCGCCCGCAGTAGCGAATACCAATTCGGGATCGGTGGGAACAAATCCGCCTGCTTCATTACCGTCCGCTGCAGTAAAGCCAACGGTGACAACACC
>CALRHY010000080.1 GCA_943359495.1 Candidatus Uhrbacteria bacterium RIFOXYB12_FULL_58_10 | reverse complement strand
GCAGAGATGCGAGCCCGTGAAACAGGGCAGCCCTTGCCGCGTCGTCGCGTGGTCGAAACTGCTGCACTGTATTTTTTTGCACTGCTTGCCTTGTTCTTTACCGTTCGTTCGCGCCGCAATGTCGAGTACTTTGTCCCATTTGCCGTTCTCGCAGCAATTTCCGCATTAGATCTTTTCCGAAAATCCGCAGCCTGGGGCGTGCTGTCGCAAACCATCCAACCATTGAAAGGCAAGATGGCGGTCGGCGTCGCAATACTCGTTCTCTATTTCAGCATTCTTTCTGGACTGCTCATCAGTCGTGATTGGCACGGGGTGCGCCATGATTTTGATACTGCCATCTCGCCGACCAAATATGCGAACCTTGCGAAATGGTTCGACGAGCATACACCGGAAGGATCACTGGTCTTCCATAATGATTGGGATGATTTCCCGTATTTCTTTTTGCACAGCACACACAACACCTGGATGGTTGGTCTTGATCCATCCTTTTGGTACGTGAAAGATCCGGTGCGTTTTCAAGAATGGGTAGACATCACACAGAATAGGATTACGGACCGGTTGGGCGAACGCATCATCGAAGATTTTGGTGCGCAGTATGCATTTGTTGATACCGATCACGCGACGTTGAAAGCGGCTTTCGATACCGACCCGCAGATGCGCAATGTCTACCAAGATGCGGAGGGGACGATTTATGTCATTGATGAAAAGCCTTAGACAAAGAGTATTTTTCGCGGCAGCGGGTATCGCTGCCGCGTTTGCGTTTCGCGTCCTCGTCGCGCCACACACGGGCTACGCATTTGATGTGGGTGTTTCGAAATTGTGGGCAGCCTGGCCGCTCCTTCATGGCTTCGGCGATATTTACACAAACCCGTCGATTGCTGTTGCATCGTTTCCGAGCTACGTCGTTCCTATCTACTTGCTGGCAGGACTTGGTTGGTTCGCGCAGACGCTTGGCCTGTCGCTTGCATCGGCATCTTCTGCATTCACTGTCTTAGTAAAATTTCCCGGCATCTTTGGAGATTTTTTACTAGCTGCGGCGGTTTGGCGATGTGCGCGACGTGTCGCTGGGCCAAAGCTGGCTGCTGTTGCGGCAGGGATCATCCTCATTCATCCGGTGATTTGGTACGATTCGGCGGTGTGGGGGCAGATGGATTCGTTGTATGCCGCGCTGCTGGTTTTTTCTACTGACCTTGCGGACGAAGGTCGTTGGCTGCCCGCCTGGCTCGCCTGGGCTATCGCGGTTTGCACAAAGTTTCAAAGCATTGTTTTGTTTCCAGTCCTTTTGTTCTGCAGTCTGCAACGCCAGGGGATGCGAAAAACAATCCACCATCTTTTGGCTGCTGCTGGTCTTGGACTGACGATCTGTTTACCTTTCTTGGCGCATGATCCCATCGGTGTTGTCGAAAACATGCTGACCAACACGTCGCGCTACCCGTATCTCACAGTGAACGCCATGAATATGTGGTGGCCGGTTGCAGCAAAGTTTGGGATGGCAACGCAGGATTCTTTTTCGATTGCTCCATACGTTGCCGCCCGCACAGTCGGTCTGTTTCTTTTTGGAGCAGTGACTTTGGGGACGCTCGTGCTTCTTCGTAAACGCCGAACGAGTACTGCACTGTTATTGTCTGTCAGCATCTTCTGCCTTTCTTTTTTTCTCCTACTGACACAAATGCACGAACGGTATTTGTATCCCGCGGTTCCGTTTCTTGTTTTGCTTGCATTGCGAGAACGACGGGCGATTCTTCCGGCGGTAATTGTTTCTTGCGGATTGTTCGTGAATCTTGTCGCCGTCCTTCCGTTGTTTGTCATCGGTGGAATTACCGACGTGTCAGAGACGGTATATGCGTTTGTGCCACATCTCGTTTGGATCAGTCTCCTTGGTTGTCTCGGTTTTCTTTTGTGGCTTCTGGCTCAGCAACCAAAGAACGCAGTATCTGAGAAAGCAAAATCTTTCCCCATCGTTTTTCTGTCCTGGTTTCGGACGCATACTTTTTTTCTTCTCGCGGCGACGATCCTCGTTGCGGGCTTCGGTATTCGTCTCGCGTTGCTGCCACACTCCGGCTATGAAAAAGATATTGCCTTGTCCAAAGCGTGGGGGACGTTGCTTGCGACCAACGGCTTTGAGCATCTATTAGACTTACCCAATGCGCCCATCAATTATTTCCCTAATTACGCGCTGACACTGTATGTGTGGAAGGGGATCGCGACCTGTGTCCAATGGGCGACGGCACGTGGATGGGAAGTGTCCGCGACTGGCTTTACCGCTTTGGTAAAAATTCCAGGGATGATTGGCGACATGTTGGTTGCCGGAGTGCTTCTTGCTTGGGGCAGACGAACTCTCGGAGGCTGGCGACGCGTGCTTCCTGCAGCCTTGTTTCTCCTTTCATTGGGAACTGTCTACGATACTGCGTTGTGGGGCCAGGTTGATAGTTTGCACGCAGGGTTGGTGCTTGCTGCAGTGGTGTGTTGGATACGCGAGCGACGATCCTTGGCCGCAGTCCTTTTTGTTGCCGCAGTTTTTTGCAAAGTGCAGGCAATTATTTTTCTCCCCGTTTTCTTTTTGTTGTTGATGCAGGACGTTGGCTTGCGTCGTGCGTTTCGCGAGATTATTCCCGCAGGACTTGCTACGGTGTTTATCGGAACGCTGCCGTATCTTCTTGCGGTGGGTCCGCGTGCCCTGCTTCTTGGTTCTATCGGATCGCTCGAGAAATATCCATTTCTGACGTTGAGCGCCATGAATATCTGGTGGCCCATAACGCGGGCTTATGGTTTGTTGGTACGTGATGACGTCGGTATCATTCAACCACTCTTTATCGGATTCACCTTCTTTGTTCTCGCGGTCATCACGATTTGTACGTTGTTGCAGAAACAACGAACGACCACGCGCGTCTTCGAAGCACTGGCTTTAATCGCACTCGCGTTCTTTTTGTTCCCAACGGAAATGCATGAACGCTATTTGTTCCCATTTTTTGTCCTCGCAGCAATTCCGGCAACGTTGTCCAAAAGTTGGTTGGTTTCTTTTTTGATCCTCAGTATCAGTTTTTTGATAAACCTCATTATTGCAGCCCCAATTCTTTCTGCGCCTTGGTTGCCACACCTCACTGATGGCTTCTCGCCGCTCATTGATGTATGGTGGGCGGTGAATCTGGGCGTGTTCGGGTTTTTGCTGCACGGATTTTGGAAAGAAACAGCCATTCGCTCAGGAGAATAAAGTATATGCTTCGCGTCCTCATTGTCCTGCCAGTATTAAACGAAGAGATTGTCCTTGCGGAGAATGCAGGACAGCTTGCTGAATGGTGCGAGTCACATTTGTCGATGTACGACTGGCGAATTTGCATTGCCGATAACGGGTCAACAGACAGGACGACCGATGTTGCACGTGCGTGTACACAAGAGAACCCTCGCATTACTTTCTCTTCCATCGCCGAACGCGGTCGCGGCCGAGCGTTATCTCAAGTATGGACAGACGCGCTCGGGACTACAGATATTTTTGCCTACATA
>CALRHY010000079.1 GCA_943359495.1 Candidatus Uhrbacteria bacterium RIFOXYB12_FULL_58_10 | reverse complement strand
TGCTAATCGCTTCGATGAACTTGTGTTCGGCTTCCTGGATATTCCCCTCCTTGAACAAAGCCAGTCCAGCAGCAACACTGGCGTCCGCTTGTTCACGAACCGCAACGGAGGCGATAGCCGGCGTGGCGCCGATATGACGATAGCGACGTTCAAGCTCTATTGCTTGGCTGTACCAGCGTTCAAACGTCTCGTGTGCTGCACGGAACAACGGCCGCAGGTGTGCCTGCAATTTCCGTACCATCGATAACCGCAGCCGTTCGGCACGGTCCAAGAGGATCTGTTGCTTTCGTTCAGCATCACGCTCGTGGGCGATGGTTGCGACATCAATGATGATCAACCGTGGAAAGACGCGCCAGGCAACAATCCCCAGCGCTGCAAGGGAAAGAAATCCGATAATGCCTGGAAGGAGATACCACCACATAGAACGGTGCGGAAAATAGTAACACGCCGCCGGCGCATTGGGCAACCCCTCTCTTCGGGGGCGTTAAGCCACTGCTTTTTTCACTTTGGCGAACGCGGCTGCTATGGCAAGAAACGCTTCTTTCCGCAAACTTGCCCCACCCACCAAGACACCGTCGATGACGTCTTCCCCAGCAAAAGATGCTGCGTTTTTTTCATCCACACTTCCGCCATACAAGACACAGAGTCGATCTGCCGACACGTACTGGACCACTGTTTTCCTGATCCACTGGTGTACTTCCGCAGCTTCTTCTGGACTACAGGCAAGGCCCGTCCCAATCGCCCAAACTGGCTCATAGGCAATACTGATTGCCGCCTTCGTATCATCGGAAAGATCTGCGAGAATACCAAGCTGACGCGTCAGTACCACCTCGCGTTCGCCGCCAGCCTTTTCTTCGACCGTTTCACCGACACAGAGCACAGGGATAAATCCAGCAGCAATGGCACCATGGAATTTTTTGGCGATTTCTTCATCGGTCTCGCCAAGGACCCGCCGTCGTTCTGAATGGCCAACCAAGATGTATGAGACGTGTAGCGCGCGGAGTTCATCAAAGCCCACCATGCCCGTTAGCGCTCCGTGCGAAACAGGGAAAACATCCTGCGCACCAAGTGCAACCGACGTTCCCATCAAGACTTCGCTAACAACACCGAGCGAAGTAAACGATGGACACAAGACCATTTCCACCGCATCCGCCACAGTCACCGCTTCCGCAACAACCGCGCTCGCCAACATTTCGCTCTCCTGAGGAGCGAGCTGCATCTTCCAATTGGCAATAACGAGCGGCTTCTGCATACGGACCATTATTTCGACAACAATTTCTCAAACGGTTTCGCATCCTTAAACGGCCCAATGATTGCCATACGCAGGCGTCCATCACGGAAGATTTCTTTTGCAACAGCCTGAACGTCCGCGAGTTTCACCGACGCAATCAAACGCATTTTTTCATCCGGTGTCCGCATCTTTTTTTGAAACAGCTGCTGGCGACCGTACCAATCTGCCACTTCGTTCGATTCTTCCAAATTCAATATCAGTTTTCCTTTAACGTATTCCTTTGCGTTCGCCAACTCTTCGGCAGTGACGCCTTCATCACGGATTTTGCGTACCTCTTCCAAAATAGCAGCGATCCCCTCTTCGGCGCGTTCTTTGGTCAGGCCGGATTGGATCATGAAGGTTCCCACATCCTGGTACGGGTTTGCACCAGCACGAATGTAGTAGCACAGTCCGCGGCGTTCGCGCACCTGGATGAACAAACGCGAACTCATGTTGCCACCAAGAATACTGCCGAGCAGTGACAACGCTGGGCCGCGGTTATCGCCGTAGCCAAAGGACGGATAGCCGAGTGCGAGGTGCACCTGTTCCGTTGCTTTGTAGGTGATCCGAACAGCGGACTGCTCTTTTTTTGCCGCAGCAATCTTGAGTGGACGGAAGGATTTCGGTTGCGGTACCTTCGGTTCTTTGACGACACCAAATGTTTTTTTGATCAGCGCCGCTACGTTCGCTGGCAATTTTCCGGCAAGCACAATCGTTGTTTTGCTCGGTCGATAAAACAGGTCGCGGAAACGGATCAGCTCCGCGCGCTTCATTGCAGTCATGGTTTCTTTCGTCCCCGCAATGTTCCGCCCAAGAGTGCTCCCCGGATACAAAACTTCTTCGAGTAGGTCGTCGATGTGCATCATCGGATTGTCTTCGTACATGTGGATCTCTTCGATCACCACATTCTTTTCCCGCTCCATTTCCGTCGCGTCAAACAAGGATTCAGTGAGCATGTCCGAAAGCATGTCGCAGGCAAGCGGCAAATGTTCGGCAGCAATTTTGATGTAGTAGCCCGTGTGATCTTTCCCCGTGAACGCGTTGTACTCCGCTCCCACTGCGTCCAATGCTTTCGAAATATGCGTCGTGTCTGGGCGACGCTTGGTGCCTTTGAACATCAAGTGCTCGATGAAATGCGAGCCACCAGCCAAGGTTGGCGATTCATAGCGCGAACCGACGGGATAGAACACCAGAAGTGTGGCCGCCTTCGTCGCCGCCATCGGCACCGTCACCAGTGTCGCACCGTTCGAAAGAGTTGTTTTTTTGTAAGGTGTTGCCATAGTTTTCTCTTGCCATTCCCTTGAAGAAGGGAATCCGCGATTACGCATTAGTCAGTCGTTGTTGAATGTAGTTTTCAAGATCTGCAATCGCCACGCGTTCCTGCACCATACTATCACGATGCCGCACCGTCACTTTTTTATCTTCCAGTGAATCAAAATCCACGGTGACGCAAAATGGGGTGCCGATTTCGTCTTGGGAAAAATAGCGCTTGCCGATATTCCCCCGTTCGTCCCAAATCGTCCGGAATGTCGGCCGCAAGGACAAATAAATCTCCCGCGCTTTTGCCACAAGTTCCGGCTTATTCTTGAGCAGCGGGAACACGGCGACACTGTATGGTGCCAACCGCGGTGGCAGCGCCAGGACGACCCGATCCGCTTCTTCGCGATAAAACTCAAAAAGGGTCGCCAGGAACAAACGACTGAATCCGGCGGAACATTCGACGATATACGGAAGGAAACGCTCCCCCGTCTCTTGATCCACATAATGGAGATCCGTACCAGAAAACTTTTGATGCTGCGTCAAATCGTAATCGCCGCGATGGTGGACGCCCTCGATTTCCTGGAAACCGATCTCGCCAAATTGATACTGCACATCCCAAGCATCTTTCGCATAAAACGCTCGCTCATCCGGATCATGTTGGCGCCAACGGATGCGGTCTGCAGAAAAACCCAAAAACGCCGTATAGAATTTCCAACGGTTTTCTTTCCATTCTTCGTAGAATCCGTCCGCTTGCTCGGGACGGCAGAAGTACTGGATGTCCATCTGTTCAAACTCGCGCGTCCGAAACAAAAAATTCTTGACCGTAATTTCATTGCGGAACGCTTTACCGATCTGGGCAATACCGAACGGCAATTTCAAGCGCATGGATTCTTGGACTGCCTTGAAATCCAAATAGATATTCTGGCAGCTTTCGCCTTTCATGTAGACCAGTGTCGTATCATCTTCAGTCGCACCAAGATGCGTCTTCACTAATTGATTGAATTTCTTTGCGGTCGACAACGGATTGCCGTCCGGACTTTTGAGGCCACGTTCTGCGATCAAAGCGTTCGT
>CALRHY010000078.1 GCA_943359495.1 Candidatus Uhrbacteria bacterium RIFOXYB12_FULL_58_10 | reverse complement strand
TTCCTCCCCGACCGAAAGGCCGCCGTGCGCATAGCCATCAAAACCAAGGGCAACCATTTCTTCGGCTGCACGACGTCGCAATGCAGCGTCGGTTGAACCTTGGACAATCCCCCACAACTGCCGTCCTGGCCGTGCATGTTCTGCAAACCATTTTTTCTGCCGCACCGCCCAGGCAGTCGTCCGTGCGACAGCAAGAGAAACACGTTCCTTTGTAACAGGAAAATCCACCAGATCATCCAAGATCATGGCAATGTCCGAACCGATCGCTTCCTGCACTTCCTGCGACCGTTCTGGCCCAAGGTCTTGCAATGATCCATCAATGTGCGAACGAAAGACCACACCGGTGTCGTCGATCGTCCGCATGCTGGCAAGCGACAAAACTTGATAGCCACCAGAATCCGTCAGAATCGGTTTGTTCCAACCCATCAACCCATGCAATCCCCCTGCAGCAATCAGGACTTCTGTCCCTGGCCGTAACGACAAATGGTATGTGTTCGATAACAGAATGGGTGCACCAAGTTTTTCCATGTCATCCGTCCCAATCGTCTTCACCGCACCCTTCGTGGCAATAGTCATGAAATACGGCGAAGCGACCTCCCCATGGTTGGTCGACAGGGTTCCGAGACGCGCCGCAGATTTTTCCGATGTCTTCAACAGCGTAAACATATCCCAAAGACTCTATCGTGCCCTTGGCTTTGGGGCAACCCTTTGTTTCTGTCGTTATCGTTAGGGGGTTTGGGGGATGGCGACTGTCTGAGCGATTTTTCACCCCACCGCGACCCATCCCCGCGCAGGCGGGGATCCACGGGTCGGATCGTCGGCATCGTGGATCCCCTTCTGCAAGGGGATGGGGAATAGGTACTGGGATGACAGAAGAAAGAAATTTTATACAAAACTCCCGTCTTGCGTTTCCACAAAACGGGAGTCTTGTCTTTCCAATCTGCCTCCGCGTGACTCCGTCGAATCGGCCACGACATGACCTCTTCGAGGAGGGCCCCCACACATGAGACAGCTGTTGGTATGTTTATCGCAGCGCCACCGCATCCACCCCAGTGTTCACATAATCCACCTTTTCTGTCGGCACCATCCCCAAGGTGGCAATGCGATCTGCAAGATTTGTCATAGATTCGTGCTGCGCGAGATCCACTTCTAAACGTTTGCCGTCATGCTCTAACCCACTGACCAACCCGCCCAATTTTTTCAATTCAAAAGATTTTTGCGTCATCGCATTCATCAGCACCACATAAGCAATCACGAGGAGCGCCAATGTGCCGAGCAATACCAAAGGAACCATCACGCCCTGCAACGATTGCTGGGCTGGCATGGCCATGGCACGGCTTTTTTGATAGGTCCCTTTTTGTCGCCGAGGGGTGTTCATGAACGTGTGCGTGCAGCGCGGAGTTTTGCGCTCCGTGACCGCGGATTTTTTTTGATTTCTTCTTCGCTCGGCACGATTGGCTTCTTTGTCAGCAACTCAACCGTTCCCACATCCGCCAATCGTCGCAATCCTGTCTTGACGATGCGATCTTCCAAGGAGTGGAAGCTCATCACCGCCAATGTTCCACCTGGTGCGAGAAAGGATATTGCTACAGGAATCGCCGCCTGCACACTTGCTAACTCTTCGTTGACTGCAATGCGTATGGCCTGGAATGTTTTGGTCGCCACATGCGCTTTTCCATGGCGAGCAAATCCCGGGACTGCATTGCGGATGATCTCCACCAACTCACTCGTTCGAAGGATGCGCCGACGTTTGCGCGCTATGACGATCGCTTTTGCGATACGCGGTGCGAACGACTCCTCGCCGTAGGTCTGCAAGATGTCCGAAAGCTCCTGCTGCGTCGCGCTATTTACGAGCGACGCCGCCGTCTCTTCGTCGGTCCGTCCGTCGAAACGCATGATGAGCGGTTCATCGCGTAAAAAGCTGAATCCCAGGCCGCTCTCCTCGATCTCCGCACTGCGGATGCCGAGGTCGAGGAGAATGCCCGTTGCGTTTTCCCATCCGTTCGCCCGCGCAATTTTTTCCAAGTCGCGATAGTTCCCTTGTGCAAATAACACGCGGTCGCCCCATGACGCCAGACGTTCTTTTGCTGTTGCCAGCGCAGTGTTGTCCAGATCAATCCCAAGGACCGTTGCTTTGCCGTCCATCCGTTCTAAGAACGCTGCAGTATGTCCACCATCCCCTATTGTGCCGTCAATCAATCGTGCCCCGGGTTTCTGGTCCAGTGCCGCAAGTGTTTCATCAAGAAGGACTGGAATGTGGTAGGGCATGTTTGCTTCAGACGCCGAGTTCGTGGAGTTGTTCTGCAATATCCGTCGAGGCGGCTTCGGTTCCTTGTTTGTAGGTCTCCCATGTTCCCTTGTTCCAAATCTCGAGGCGATTGTAGAGGCCGACAACCACCACATTCTTTTCGAGTTTGGCGTAGGTGCGGAGATAATCCGGCAAGACGATGCGCCCTTGCTTATCCGGCTCTGCGTCCATGGCTCCGGCCAGCATAAGTCGCGAAAAGGCGCGACTGTTTGCCTGGGCCAGCGGTAACGCGGCAAGTTTTTCTGCCAGCGTTTTCCACTCCTCCATGGTGTAGACGGAGAGACATTGATCGATCCCCCGCGTCACCACGCAGCCATGGCTCAACGCTGCACGAAACTTTGTCGGCAAGGCCATCCGTCCCTTTTCGTCGAGCGCGTGATGGTATTCGCCGATAAACATAGAACAATATCGTACTCCACTTTTCACCACTTTATTCCTTACTCATCCATTTTATGCCAAAAATGCGCCTTTTTCAACCATTACCAGCGTTTCGTTTTGTTCATCTGTACAACACTTTTCGTTCGGCTTTTGTTCGGATGTGCATAAAAACAAAAAACTTCCGCAATTGCGGAAGTTTTTCTTTGACTTTTACTTTGCCACTTTTGGTACTACAGAAATGATGTGCACATACCGTCGCGCACCAGCGAAGGTCGTCCGTGCCTTGCGCTTGAAAGAGACAAGTCCGGCAACAGAGGCGAACAACGTATCGTCACTCCCCTGCATAACTCCTGTCCCGGCACGGAACTTTGTCCCGCGCTGCCGGATCACGATTGCGCCAACTTTTGCGTAGGCGCCGTGCGGCAATTTTACACCAAGCCGCTGACCATGAGAGTCGCGGCCTAGAGTAGTAGATCCACCTGCTTTTTTATGGGCCATATGGAAGAAGATGCTGAAAACGCTTGTGAACGGGAGTATACGGGATTGGCAGGGCAGCGTCAAGGGAAGGTGTTGGCAACGGTGCTGACCCACATATACACAATAAAAAAGAGCCTGGCGCGCGTTTCCGCACACTCAGGCTTTGTCTCGATGTTCACCACCGCTCTCCTTCTTGAGAAGAGGTATCTGGTGCTCTTTTTCGATGTCGAGCTGTCGCGTCCGGCTTGCCGACTGGTATGCCACGAGATTGTTGAGGTCGTCCGCGGAGCGCGTCGGTCACACCAAGTGCTTCACCAGTCAGAACCTTTGCGGGCGGAATCCATCCGAGCACCGAATGTGGCTGCAGAACGACCCTATCTGGACCGATCCTAGCAGCACGAATAGCACGCTGGGTTTGTATGATCACACGCGGCATATGCCACCAGTCGGTCACCAGACGAAGTACAATCCGGCCCGTGGTCGACAACCCAGCGATGTAATCAATGGTGCTTTGAGCATCCATTACTG
>CALRHY010000077.1 GCA_943359495.1 Candidatus Uhrbacteria bacterium RIFOXYB12_FULL_58_10 | reverse complement strand
AAAGAACTCGCGGAGGGCACATTCCAGAATCCCAGCGAGTTTCGCCATCCCCCAAAATCTTTTTGGTTCTTTTGGGATTCGCCAAAAGAACGTCGGACACCATGTCTGTAGTACAGAAAGACTACCCTTGACAATTCCCCCTCTGCATGTCCGGCGTATGCTGGGAGAGTATGCCACGCTCTTTTCCACTGCCGTCCGTGCTCGCCCGTTGGGGAGCACTAGGAATTCTTTTTGGAGTAGGAGCGCACAGCATCTTTTTTCATGCACCATTTTTTGTTTGTTGGTGTGCGCTGCTTGTTGCGCTGGTGTGTGTCTTTCGACGAACAGTGATTCTTGTCGTATGTCTATGTTGTTTTGCATTGGGATGGTTCCGTTTTTCTGGATACTTGCGTCCTTTGCAACAAACAACACTTAGTTTTGCTCGGCTACAGCGCGTGCAAGGACATGTTGGAGCAGTCACAAAAAATGATTATGGGCAGACGCTTTCCTTAGAAACACTGCACATCTTGTCTCCTCATTCCATTCAGACTCTTGAGGGGACGGTGGGCATTTCGGTTCCTTCGTATCCCTCTTTTGCAGAAGGGGAGACGGTGGAGGTGTGGTGTGTGTTTCGCGAAGCACAGCCGCCAAGCGTTTCGTTGTTGCGCCGGATACGCTATCGCATCATTGGTTTTTGTGATGCACCGCTTGCTATGACGCGCATTGCACCGCCTGTTCAGACAGATCGTTTTTTTTCAGCGCTTCGTCAACGGATCACAGCGACGATGGGCCGTAGTTTGCCTTCACCGCATGCAGAACTGGCGTCCGGCATCGTCTTCGGTTCTGCGCAAATGCGTTTGCCTGCAGATTTATTGGATGCCTTTCGGCGCACGGGGACGACGCATATCGTTGCCGCTTCCGGCTATAACGTTTCCGTCGTGAGTAGTTGGTTTCTTGCGCTCGCTTTCCTTCTGGGATTCCGCCGGCGTTCGGCATTTTTGTTTGCGGGTGGATTAGTCTGGTTCTACGTGTGCATCGCAGGATTTGGCGCGTCGTTACTCCGGGCTGCAGTGATGATTAGTGCGGTGCTCTTTGCACGCATTCTTGGACGCGAGTCAGAGACAACACACATTCTTTTGTTGACCGCGGCCGGGATGGTGCTGCTGACGCCAACGCTCCTTGGTTTTGATATTGGTTTTCAATTGACTGTGACGGCAACTGTCGGGCTCGTCGTGCTTGGGCCGCGTGTCGCAGCGGCTTGTGCACCGTGGCTCGGTACCTCAGCGATGGTCAAACTCTTTGCAGAAACGGTAGCCGTCTTACTCACGACAACACCCATCTTGCTCTGGCAGTTTGGAACATTTTCAACGATTGCCCTTGTCGCAAACATTTTGATTGTCCCAGCGGTCCCATTGGTGATGGTGTTGTGCACCATCGTCTTAGGTATTTCCTTTTTCGTGCCTAGTACAGCGCCGTTTGTTGGTTTGCTCGCTTGGGCGCCACTTTCGTATCTGGTAGCAATGGCTCACGCGCTTGCAGATATCCCATACGCTTCTTTTTCCCTCGGTTCCTTTTCCTTTTTTGGTGTTGTCGTGTGGTATGCCGCACTGATTATTCTTTTTCATCTTCATCCGTCTTTCAAAAAAGAAGATGCTCCCATTTCGCTTGCTGGAACAGACGAGTGGGAGATCGTGCTGACGTAACGGTATGGCACAGAATAAAAAAAAGTGGATTTGGATTGGTAGCATCGTTCTCGTTCTTTTTTGTAGTGTTGCTGGCATCTTGTCCCAACGGATGCGCTGGCCGTCCCTCCCAGACGCAAATGAGCCGATCCTCCATGTGGCGTTTTTTGCAGTCGGCCAAGGAGACGCGACATTGCTTCGTGATCAAGAGGGGAATGACATCTTGATTGATGGTGGTCCGACAGATGCTATCCTTTCGAAACTCGGCAAGGCCATGTCGCCAATGGATCGGACGATTGAGCTTGTCGTTTTGACACATCCGCACTCCGACCATGTGAACGGGCTTGCGGCGGTGTTGGCGCGATACCACGTCAATCGCATCTTGATGACCGATGTGACTGCGGGAGATGGGGCGTATGCGATATTCCAAAAAAGTATTGCTGAACAACAGATCCCGGTCACTGTTGCTAGTACGACATTTTCGTTTGATGTGGGCCGTATGCACGTCGACGTGTTGTGGCCACAAGAATCCTGGGAACAACACGGTCCGCCGAAAGATAATCTCGCGACCGGTGGCGGCTTGAATGACACGTCTGTGGTGTTACGTGTCTCGTACGGAGAAAAACATCTGTTGTTTATGGGCGACGTCTCGTCGGCGGTTGAAGAAGCGCTGCTCCATACATCGAGTACGCTCGAGGCGGACATTTTGAAAGTAGGGCATCATGGCAGCAGATATTCCACCTCCCGCGCCTTTCTTGCGGCGGTGCGTCCGACGTACGGTGTTATGGAAGTGGGGGCAAAAAACCGCTATGGGCACCCGACATTGCAAACACTTTTCCGTCTCCATGACGCGGGGGTGCAGACGTTTCGTACCGATTGGGATGGCGATATTCGCGTTTCCCTGACGCCGAAGAGTCTAGTAATAGAAGGGGATTGCGGTCATGATCCTTGCCGGAAACGGTAATTCTGGGTATAGTAGCGAAAACTTTTCTTTACTTGTTATGTCAAACATTACCGAACGCACCCTGATTATCATGAAGCCAGACGCCCTTCAGCGCAGTTTGGTGGGGGAGATCCTCCGTCGTTTCGAACTGAAAGGCCTCAAAATCGTCGGCATGAAGATGATGAGCTTGTCTGACATGCACCTTGACGAGCATTATGCGCACCACAAAGACAAGTCGTTCTTCGGCGATCTCAAGAAATTCATGATGTCTTCGCCGGTGGTTGTGACGGCACTCGAAGGCATTGATTGCGTCAACGCCGTCCGCATCATCATCGGCAAGACCCGCGGCAACGAAGCCGACGCCGGCTCGATCCGCGGCGACCTTTCGATGGGCAACATGAACTTGGTCCACGCTTCAGACTCGGTCGAGAATGCCGAAAAAGAAATCTACCGCTTCTTCAACACTGACGAACTGTTCGACTACCGCAAAATTGATTTCGATTTCATTTACGGGAAATAGTCCAAACAAAAAACTCCTCGCAAACGCGGGGAGTTTTTGATATCCTAGGACTTGATATTTCTCGCATTCTCTGCTATCATCCTCTTGTTTTTCTTATGCATACACGAACAAGAATCATTCTCTTCGCCCTTGTTTGCGCGACACTCTTTGGGGGTGCTGCGTACGCTCTGTCTTTAGGTAGTACTTCGCCGCGGGTATTACCGCAGGCGACGGTTTCGGTTGACACGGGTGAGGCCTGGATCCAGAAGGGTGGAGTAGGCGAATGGTTGCCTGTTGCGTCTGATACTCCGGTTGCTGCAAATGACCATGTAAAGACAGGCGAGCATTCCGCTGCACACGTGACTTTTTTTGATACAGAAACTGCGCGGTTGGATGAAAACGCGGAACTCATCATCAGTACTGCGGATATTGACCCAGACAACATTGGTAAGCACAACGTGACGATCCGGGTCCTGGCTGGCCGTGTCTGGTCGCGCATCATTAAGTTTACCGATCGCGAAGCATCGTACACTGCGCACATGTCCGATGTGGTCGCTACGGTGCGTGGTACTGCATTCGTCATGAACGCCGCTGATCCAAAGGGTTGGTTGGTGCATGTGGTGGATAGTGCAGT
>CALRHY010000076.1 GCA_943359495.1 Candidatus Uhrbacteria bacterium RIFOXYB12_FULL_58_10 | reverse complement strand
TTTTTTCTCGGCCGATCTTCGTCATCTCTATCATCATCCGCCCGATCTCTCCGTTTTTCCATCACGTACGAGATGACTTCTTTGACGCCCGTGACCAAGACACTAAAGCCAGGCAGGATGCCTTCGACGCGGTGACGGACCGACTGCACTGCATTTTCAATTGCTTCCATTTTTTTTCGTACGTCGGTCACCATTGCCCGAGTATCGCGCAACATGGCGATGATGTAATACAGCATCCAAGAAAAGAACGCCGCAACCAGCACGACGGAAAATGCGATCGATAAATTCAAGACGTCTTTGGATGTTTCAAACATAGTTGATTCTTTTTTAGTATAACACGCTATGTCTTTTTTTGTTTGCGCTCCTTGTATTTCTGCAGAGCATCATACGCGCTACCGAATCGTTCGATCGCTGCAAGATAGCGTTCTTGAAGTTCTCGATCTTTTGGATCGTGAGAAAGGATGAGTTCAAGCGAGCCTCGTTCTTCCCGAATCCTCCTCTCCTCGGGACTATACCGCACTGTCTCCAGGGCACGTTGACGTACATTCATTTCCGGAGCGACGTTTGTCATGAAATCTGAACGAGCAGCCTCATACGCCGCGTGTAATCGCGTTTCTTCAGCATCATCCTGAACCTCACGCGGCTCTTCATCTGGAATGACCCACCCAAACAAAAGCTGGTCATCCGGACCTCCTTTTCGTTCCCCCATATGATTATCGCCGCACTTCTGCGGAAAATTCTTTTTCAAGAACAGTAACGATCTGTGCGAAAGCTGCCTCTGCTTCTTCTGCAGACAACGTGCGCTCGGGAGTACTAAAGACGAAATGGAAGGCCATACTCTTTTTTCCTTCCGGTACTCCTTTGCCTTGGTAGAGGTCGAACAAAGCGACATCTGTCAGCAAAGGCGTTGCCACGCGCATACGTGTCACCACATCGGCGTACTGGATCTTTTGTGGAACGACGAAAGAAATGTCACGCTTCACCGTCGGGAATGCCGGGATACCGCGGTAGACAGGAACCTGGCGCACTGTTGCAAGCGCGGCAATATCGCAGACGACCATTGCAACACGGCGATCAATCCCCGCTTTTTTCAAGAGCGATGGGTGCACTTCACCAATCGTCCCGATTTCTTTGTCAGCAACCCGAACCGACGCACTGCGTCCCGGATGCCAGACTGACTCCCGCAACGTCACAGGAACCGTATCCACGGTGACGTGCCAGGCTGTAGCAATCCGTTCCAGTAACCCTTTTGCTGCACGATATTGTTCGCCGTCTTTTCCAGCACCGGCGACCGCGATAGCGAGCTGCGAACGATGCTCAGGAAGATCAGCACCACCATTGTCCAAATAGACGTTACCGATCTCAAAAAAAGTGCTGTCTGGACGTTCGACAATATTCTCGCGCACTGCAGCAAGCATCGAGGGAATCATGCTGGTGCGCATCACGGCAAACTCCGCAGAAAGAGGGTTCGCCAAACGCACCGGCGTCACGTTTGCAGGTGACGGAACCCAACCAAGCAATTCTTCGGAGACAAACGAATTCGTCAGGACTTCTGTCGCGTCTGCTTCACAAAGAATAGTACTGATGGTGTCTTCGACGGAAAAAAGATCCGCCCCGGTCCGTACCGGTGGAACACCTGGAGGCAAAACGGATGGCAGCGTGTGGTAGCCAACGATGCGGGCGATCTCTTCGGTAAAGTCGCGACCATCTTCGATGTCGTATGCGCGCCACCATGGGACAGTGACGCTGTATTTTTTCCCTTTCGCCCGCAGTGTGAATCCGAGTGCGGTCAAAATCCGTTTCATTTCTTGGAGCGGGACTGGAATGCCAATGAGGCGAGCGGCAGCCACTGGGTCGAATGGAAAAATGGTTGGCTTTTCTTTTTTGGAGCGGATGTCGACAATCGGCGAAGCAATTTTTCCATTCGCAAGTTCTTGGACCAGTTGGATAGCGCGGGCCAAAGCAGGTGCTGTTGCTTCTGCGGACAGTCCTTTTTCGTAGCGCAATGCTGCATCCGTATGCAACGCGAACCCGCGACCAGTCCGACGGATCGACACCGGATCAAAGGCTGCAGCTTCAATGACAATCGTATCGGTCTTTTCACTGATTGCGCTGTCTTTCCCACCAATGACACCGGCGATCGCGATCGGGCGCGCAGCATCAGCAATGATCAAATGCTCTTTTTGTAGATCATACGTCTTGCCGTCGAGCGCGGCGATTTTTTCTCCTGGCCGCGCAGTACGAACCACGATGCGTTGTTTTTCTACAGTCGCATAATCGAAGGCGTGCAGCGGTTGGCTGGTCTCCAACATCACATAATTCATAATGTCGACCACGTTGTTCACCGGATGGATGCCAGCGATCAGTAACCGCTTCTTCAGCCACCACGGACTTGGAGCGACGCTGACACCACGAAGCACGACGGCACTGTAACGAGGACAGACAGCTTTCGCTTCGACGGTGACGGTCAGTAGAAGCGCATCTTTCTTTGAGACGGCAGCGCGTGGTAATGCTGGTTGTTTCCAAAGAAAGGGTGCAGGCAAGATAGCTGACGCTTCCCGTGCCAGGCCGATCATCGAAAATGCGTCTGGACGATTTGTGGTCACTTCAATATCAAACACCACATCATCGAGCCCGAGTGCTTTTGCAACAGGTGTACTATTCGCAACACTCAACCACGTAAGATCGACAATTTCTGTCGGACCATGCGGCAACAATTCTTTGAGGCCAACTTCTTCAGCTGCACAAATCATGCCAGCGCTGCGCATGCCGCGAATTTCGGCCTGCGCAAGCGTCACCAAATTCCCTTGCCCATGCCACCGCACGCGTGCACCGACCGGAGCGAAAATCACCCGCATCCCAGTCGTCAGATTTGTTCCGCCACACACCACCTCAAACACTTCTTTACCAGCGTCCACAAGCGCGACCTGCAATTTATTGGCATTCGGATGCGGCCGCACTTCGATAGCAGTCGCAACAACAATGCCGTCCAAGCTGGCAGCAAGATCATGCGTGCGCTCTACTCCCATTCCGGCCAAAGAAAGACGCTTGGCGAATTCTACTGGAGTGGCATTGGTGCGAACGAATTCGCGAATCCATTGGTACGATGCATTGATGTTCATATGCTAGTGCGACTTTGCAGAAACAAGAAGAATGGCAAACACGGCGAATCCAACACCGACCCAATTCGTCACAGAAAACTTTTCTTTCAAGAGGTACACACCAAGTAACGGAGTTATGATCACTGCAAAAATTCCGAGCAAGGTAATCGTCTTCGAGACTTCGTAACGGGACAAGACAAAAATCTGGATTGCTAGGCCGAAACCCGGAATCGCGAGGATAGCGAGGAAGGCGGGCTTGGTCAGTAAGTGCCAGCCATAGCCATACTTCACTGCAGTCAGCCGTTGCCCGACATCAGCCGCGGAATAAATCAGCTGCGCGAGAAAGATAAGGAGGACGTTCACCATATGTGGTTGCAAAACGCGTAACACGAAACGCCGACAGGGCAGGTTTTGCGTTACGCGTTTTGCGTTTCGCATCACTGCACGTTTCGTTCTTAGAACTGTTCCAGAAAGCGCGCGTCGTTTTTGTACAAGATGCGCAGATCATCAATGCGTGTGCCAGACTTCATCGTCGACGTCCGCTCCACACCCCAACCAAACGCAAAGCCGCCCCATTTATCTGGATCAATCCCGCCGGCGCGCAACACGTTCGGGTGCACCATTCCCGCACCGCCTAATTCGAGCCAGCCTTCTTTGCAGACCCGGCAGCGCTGTCCTTCGACCTGCCCTTTTCCATCACAAACACCACAGGAAATGTCCACTTCAAAACTTGGTTCAGTAAAACGGAAATGATATGGACGAAGGCGTGTGCGACGTCCTGCACCGAAAAAGGCGCTGGCAAAATGATCCAATGTTCCTTTGAGATGCGTGAT
>CALRHY010000075.1 GCA_943359495.1 Candidatus Uhrbacteria bacterium RIFOXYB12_FULL_58_10 | reverse complement strand
AAACTGGACATCTTGTTTTTGCGACGCTGCACACCAACAACGCGTCTTCGACGATTGAACGCCTTATCGATGCCTTTCCAGGCGACCAGCAGACACAGATTCGGACACAGCTCGCGTTATCGCTCCGGGCAATTATTTCTCAGCAGCTCGTCCCGAAACAAGGCGGCGGCCGCGTGGCCGTCCGCGAATTTTTATTGAACACGCCTGCAGTTGCCAACCTCATCCGTGAAAACAAACCAGAACAGTTACCAACCGTCATCCAGACATCGGCGAAATTGGGGATGCTGACCTTTGAGCAGGATGCAAAACGGTTGTTGAGCGAGCGGCAGATTTCTGCAGAAGATGCTGCGCGGTTTGGTGGGAAGAGTGGGAGGTAGTGTTATTTCAAATACATTTTTAGCAAAACAAAACACCACTCCAAAAGAGTGGTGTTTTGTAATCACACGTAGAGTTCTTTTGGAATATAAAGGTCCTCGAAGGGAAAGTTGGTTGTACCAGTTTTTCCAATTCGACCATTCCTTTGAAGAAAAAGTACGCCACGATCCGCTGGTAATTGTCTTGCCACCTCAAGTGCATCAAACTCTGCAACTGTCTCTGCAACGGGGTGAATTTGCGACACCATGTACCTTTGGACGTTGGGCGGTGTGGTTCGACCAACTATATATACTGGATTAATTTGAGTAATATCAGATAACGATGCTCGAAGTTGTTCATTCGTAGGAATTATAATATTACAATTAATACGACAGACGAAGGTGGTTAGTGGTGGATATGATTTTGAAAGCTTGGTGCGTTTGAGAAAGGTTGCTAAGTCCTCCGTTGCATACTCATTATATAAAACGTGCTCGACATCAATCATTTCCCAATGTTTTGGCAACTGCGGGTCGACAGAGTATCTAACAGCCCGAACGTCAGGTATCCCTTCGTTATCACTGACTGCGTTAAGCCAATGCATGATTTTTTGCTGCTTAAAAATACCTAAGAGTGAGAGTGCGACATCGCGCATCTCATCCGCCTTTCTCATCTGCCTACGTGAAATTGCCTTATGTTCGCGAGGAAGTTTACTATGGTAATAAAGAACATTTACGGGTGAGAACCACGGAGACGTATTGTCTAGCATAGTGAGTAGATCGTTGTGAGAGCTTGTTTACAATTTTTTTTTGCACTCCTTCCTTTTTCTGTCATCCCAGCGAAGGCAGGGATCCACGATGCCGATCGTCGACCCGTGGATCCCCTTCTACAAGGGAATGGGAGCGAAGATCGTAAACAGGTTCTGAGATGGTGTTATCCAAATCTATTGAGTGTCTACCGTACTCTTTACTCTTGCAAAACAAAACACCACTCTGTACGAGTGGTGTTTTGTGGTGCACCCCGAGAGGCTCGAACTCCCGACCTCGCGGTTCGAAGCCGCGCGCTCTATCCAGCTGAGCTAGGGGTGCAGATGTTTTGCTATCCTAGCGTTTTGGTGGCCGCTTTGCAACCATGTGTTATGCTTGGCCTCGTATGACGCTTGACCAGCCTATCACCAGCCTTGGCGTGTTTGTCCGCCGCTATACTCGCGATTTGGCAACCTTGGGGATCAAAACGGCAGAAGACGCGCTGCTGCATTTTCCGTTCCGCTACGAGGATCTTTCGCAGATTACGGACGTCCAACATCTGCGTGAAGGCGAGCAATGCACCGTGCGTGGATTGGTGAAAAGCATCGGCTCGTTCCGCACACCGCGGCGCAACATGGTGATCGTTGAAGCTATCCTTTCTGACCAGACTGGTTCTGTTGTGTTGATGTGGTTTGGGCAACAGCACATTGCAAAGACAGTGCAGATTGGTGATGAATTGCTGATTTCTGGAATGGTCACGCGCGGGAAAAATGGGTTGCAATTTGTTTCTCCAGCCTGGGAGCCAGTACGTGAGGTGCAGGCGCATGTTGGCCGTATTGCACCAGTGTATTCCGTGTCCGGTGCGCTGACGCCAAAAGCATTGCGAACAATCATGCTGCGTCTTCTTCCTGTTTCTGGAAGCATCTCGGAAATCATCCCGGAGTCGATTCGCAAGGCCGAAGGGTTACTGCCACGCGGCGACATGATCCGTGCGCTGCACTTTCCAGAATCTATGGAAGAAGTTCGTGCCGCCTCGAAGGCACGGGATTTTGAGCAGCTGTTCTTGCTCTCTTTGGGAAATGCCTGGATGCGTGCCGACCTCGAGCGGTTCAAAGCGATCCCTATTCTGTTTGCCGAAGCGGAAACAAAACAGTTTGTCTCGCGTCTCCCATTCATCTTGACCAAAGGACAACGTGTGTCGAGCTGGGAGATTTTGCAGGATCTGACGCGGGATGTTCCGATGAACCGGTTGTTGGACGGCGACGTTGGCGCCGGAAAAACAGTGGTTGCCGCACTCGCTGCATTAAACGTCGCACTCGCAAAGGCGCAGACAGTCTTTCTAGTGCCAACGGGAGTTCTTGCTGGCCAGCACTTCCAGTCGCTCACGCGTCTTTTTGCAAGCGAAGATGTTTCGGTCGCTTTGTTTACTGCTGGGACGCTCCGAACTGCACATCATGGTGTTGTTTCTGAAACAGATCGGGCAACGGTCGTGGAGGATATTGCTTCTGGGAAGCATCAGATTATCGTTGGGACCCATGCGTTGCTCGAAGACGACGTGGTGTTTTCTCGTCTGGCACTCGCGGTGGTCGACGAGCAGCACCGGTTCGGTGTTGCCCAACGAAAAAAACTTTCTCGCAAAGCTGGTGCTGGACTTCTGCCTCATTTGCTTTCGATGACCGCAACGCCAATTCCGCGGACGCTGACATTGACCGCATTTGGCGATCTTTCTCTGTCTCGCATTCCAGAACGTCCACCAGGTCGCACACCGGTTGAGACGATTTTGGTTACCAAAGAGCGCGACACGACGATTACTGCAGCCATCCGTGCGGCGCGGGCGAACGGGCACCAGGTATTTGTCGTCTGCCCACGCATTACCGATGAAGGGGCGTCCGACCGACGAGCGGTCAGTATTGTTGCTTTGGAAATTGCCATGCTTGTTCCAGAATGTCGTGTCGCGACACTACACGGAAAACTGAAGACCCAAGAAAAAGAACAGATCATGGCGGCGTTTGTGGCCGGCGAACAGGATATTTTAGTATCGACAACGGTTATCGAGGTTGGGGTGGATGTACCAAACGCGACACTCATGATTATTGATGGAGCGGATGCGTTTGGACTTTCGCAGCTCCATCAATTACGCGGTCGTGTCGGACGCGGGGGAGCGGCGGGGACGTGTTTGCTCCTTCCACAGCACGCATCGCGCGAAACATTTTTGCGTTTAAAATTACTCACCGAATGCCATGATGGTTGGCGACTTGCAGAAGCAGATTTGGAAACCCGTGGCCCCGGAGAAATGCTTGGGACCAACCAAAGTGGCTTTGGTGAATTGACATTGGAGACGTTGCGGAATGAAGCGGTTCGCGAGGCGGCCACGCGGGCTGCTGAAGAACTTCTGAAAAAAGATCCGTCTTTGGAAAAAGAACCGTACCTTCGTGCATGTTTGGAAAAGCGGTTTGCGGATGTGCAGTTGTCGTGAGCGAACGTCCGACAGACCCCTCCCAACCTCCCCTCCGAGAGGGGAGGAGCCGGCCACTGTATCGGTCCCCCTCCTTTCGGAGGAGGGGTTAGGGGTGGTCTGGTCGGATGGTGTCCTATTTCCTTCCTATCCCCGCAACACCCAACGCTTCGGTCAATGTTGCAACTCCGCGATACGCTACCACTGTTTTTTTCTGCGGAGCTCCTGGGCCAAGGACGGTGGTAAAGCCGAGGGCTGCACATTCAGCCAGACGTTTTTCTAGGTGGGAGACCGATCGCACTTCACCGCCGAGACCGACTTCGCCAAGGGCAACCAGTTGTGAGTCAAGTGGGGAGTCGTTGACTGCGGAGGCGAGCGCGAGGGCAAC
>CALRHY010000074.1 GCA_943359495.1 Candidatus Uhrbacteria bacterium RIFOXYB12_FULL_58_10 | reverse complement strand
ATTTTTTGCACTACAAGTCGCCAAAGAAGCAACGCGCGTTCTTGGTATTGAAATAGACCCTGGAGCAATCGTAAGCGCCCAAGAAAACGCGCGGCTGAACAACTGCACCAACGTCGAATTCCGCGCCGAAAAAGCCGAAGCCCTTTCCTGGGAAACCGAATCCCCCGACCTCGTCATCGTCGATCCCCCACGCGCCGGCCTGCATCCCGATGTCTTAAAACTCCTCCTCCAAAAACTCCCCGCCCGTATCATCTACGTCTCCTGCAATTACCGCAGCTTGGCCAAAGAATTGCCGCAGTTTCTTGCACACTACAACCTTACAGACATCCAGCTCGTTGATATGTTTCCGCATACCCCGCATGTGGAGACAGTGGTGGTGTTGGAGAGACGATAAAAACAAGGCTTTTCTAAAGTGTCAAAGACTCTTGACAAAAGAGTCTTTTTCTGGTATATTTACCTGTCGTATTGCTGTGGAAACAAAGGTTTTTGACAATTTGGGCTTGAAAAGTTGAGTATTCGTCGACTCTTCAAGCCTCATTCTCTCTATGAAATAGCACGCAATCACGCGTGCTATACGAGGGAATGACAAGAGGTGTCTTTTGCAACATCCCCTACACGCATTGTACATGGTGACCGCCGAAGCTCCTCATAAGGAAGAGTTTATCAAACACGTTGCAAACATTCCTGGTGCAGGAGAGTACTTCTCCGCGAAGAACGGCCATACCTACTTGGTGGAGAAAGTTCTTCACCGTCTAGGGCGCGATTATACCTCCCAAGGACACGAAGTCGTCGTGCTTGTTCGAGAGGTCGAATCTGCCTGGTAGATTGGCTGTGATCGGTCCGGTGACTACGATCGGACCACGTCCGCGCAATGCGGACACAAAAGGAGTGAGAGATCCAGCTGCGCCTGCACACTCCTCCTTTCTCAGCATCCTGATTGAAAAATCGGGGAACAGAGAGAGGAAGAAACAAAAAGCAGGGCTATAAAAAAGTCCTGCTTTTTTTAATCGTCGATGCCCTTAGGGGGTTTGGGGGACGGCGATTGTTTGAGCTCCTTGGTTCTGCCCAGAGCCAGTTGTTCAATCAGCTATGTGACAGACTGTAAGCGACGTTGTTCTTTATAGGACTTCCAAAGAAAGAACTCGCGGAGGGCGCATTCCAGAATCCCAGCGAGTTTCGCCATCCCCCAAAATCTTTTTGATTCTTTTGGGATTCGCCAAAAGAACGTCGGAAAACGATGAGATCGGTACCAACATCGTGGATCCCCTTCTTCAAGGGGATGGGAATAGAGGTGGAATGGCGGAACAAGACCAAACACTGGATCATTTCCCCATATCATGGTATAAATCTGCATTCCTATGGCAACCATGCATTTCGACAAACTCGTCCGCGACCGCATCCCAGAAATCTTGCAGAAGAATGGCGTTGTTGTTGAAGCCCGCGTTCTGACAACCGAGGAATATGCCAAGGCTTTACGAACCAAACTGATCGAAGAAGCAAGCGAACTGGATCGCGCCCTGACGACCAAGGACATGCAGGAAGAGATCGCCGACGTCCTCGAAGTTGTCGAAGCAATTGCCGCATTTTCCGGATTCTCGATGGATGACATCCGCGCTGTCCAAAAAGCCAAGCGCGAAGAGCGCGGCGGATTTAGCAAACGAATTTTCTTAGTCGCGACCCACGACACAAAATAAACCCATGCGAAAACCACCTCCAAAAGAAGAAGCACTTCCCATCATCAAAAAGGCCGGCTTTGCGGTCTTGGTTGGGCGTTCCAACGTCGGCAAATCGACACTGTTGAATAACTTGATTGGAACAAAAGTCGCGATCACCTCGCCGAAACCGCAGACGACGCGGCAGATGATCCATGGTGTGCTCCATGATCCGCGCGGCCAGATCGTCTTTGTCGACACACCGGGTGTTTTTGAAAAAAGTCATGATGGCATGACCGAACACCTGAACCGCACTGCACGTGAAGCACTGCGAGATATTGACGTCATCGTCTACGTCGCCGATCCGACACGTTCGATCGGCAACGAAGAACACATTGCTTTGCGTCTGCTCGACAACAGCAACGCCTACAAAATTTTGGCGATCAACAAGACGGATTTGCAACAAACACCGTTCCTGCCGAGCTTCGAAGCATTGCGCGACCGCTTCTCTGTCGTCCTTCGTGTCTCTGGACTCCGCGCACAAGGATTGAAACCGCTCATCGATGCCGTCTTCGCTGCGCTGCCAGAACATGAGCCGATTTATCCGGAATACCAATTCACCAACTTAGAAAACCGCGCCTGGGTCGCCGAACTGATCCGTGAAAAAGTCTTCATCCAGATGCACGAAGAAATCCCGTATACTGCGACAGTGGAGGTCCATGAATTGGAGCGGCGCGAGAATGGCGTTTTCTACATAAAGGCATCAATTCTCACCAATGCCGAACGATATCGCGGCATGATCATTGGGGCAGGCGGCCAGAAGATCAAAGAAATCGGCATGGCTACGCGCAAAGAACTGTCACAAATTTTTGATACCAAGGTCTTCCTCGACCTCACGGTGGAAGTGGACGAACACTGGCTCGACCGCATGAACGACCTGCAGTAGTCGGTTAAAAAAATTCTTCCTTCCACGAACGTTCCGCGTTACACGTTTCGAGTTTCGCGCCACAATGCTATACTCTGGGCATATTATCCCCTTTTGGTATGACTCAGAAAAAGAGTGCGCCGCCGCAACTCCCCGTCCACCAGCACCCGCAACACCCAATCAGCATCACAGATTTTCGCCGCGACTCCAGCTGGCGCATTTTTCGCATCATGGCTGAATTCGTCGACGGTTTTCAGTTTTTGGCAGACTACAAAAAGACCGTAAGCATGTTCGGTTCGACGCGCTTTAAGGAAAAAAACCATCACTACAAAGAGGCACGACAACTTGCAAAACGTTTGGCAAAAGATGGATTCACCATCGTCACTGGTGGCGGCCAAGGAATCATGGAGGCGGCCAACCGCGGCGCCGTGGAGGGCGGCGGCGAATCGCTCGGGTTGAACATCCAGCTACCGCATGAGCAAAAAATCAATCCATACGTCCTGCATTCCACGTCCTTTCATTATTTCTTCACTCGCAAAGTCATGCTCGACTTTGCCGCCGAAGCCTACGTCTTCTTCCCGGGTGGCTATGGGACGCTCGATGAATTTTTTGAACTGATTGAGTTGGTGCAGACAAAGAAAATCAAAAAAGTACCGATCCTCCTCGTTGGTCGCGACTTCTGGGCTGGGCTCATCGATTGGTTCTCCACACAACTTTACGAACAGCACCACTCCATTGATCGTTCGGATTTGGATATTTTTCGTCTAGTAGACTCCATTGATGAGGCCTACGAACTCCTCAGGAACACCCCGGAAAATGACGGCCATATCACGTAAAGGAAGCAGTGTCCAGCACAAAAAAATCGCGAATGACCTCCTCCCCGGGTTCCGCTTCGCTCCCACCCGGGGTTTCCAACACGGCATGAGAACACAAAGCCTTTCGTAGACCGGAGCGCTCAAAACAATGTGGCTGTCTGGGGTTCATCTTTCTTTCCCTGCCACTCAATGTATTTCCTGATCCTTTGCTCGTTCAGCCCGAGGCTTGAGACGAAATATCCGACACTCCAGATGCCGTCCTTTTCCAAGTAGATGCGTTTGATGAACTTAAAACGTTTCTGTAGGTGGTTGCTCGAGTGTGCTTTGAAGTCTCGGACGACATCGGCGATGGTGAGGTGTGGAGGGATTTCGATTTGGAGGTGGACGTGGTCCTCGTCGGTATTCATGGCCACAATGTGGAGTGACGGACATTTCTTCACCGTGGCGTCTAGACTCTTCCGCAATTCTTGCTTCACGTACTCTTTCAGCCACTTTCGTCGGTACTTTGTGTCCCAGACGATGTGGTATTGGAGTTCGTACGTGCTGTGGTTTAGGCTTTGTGTTCTCATGAGTACGAGCTTGCCAGAATGGAGGTGAATTTTCTAGATGTCTTGCTGGCC
>CALRHY010000073.1 GCA_943359495.1 Candidatus Uhrbacteria bacterium RIFOXYB12_FULL_58_10 | reverse complement strand
TGCAGCGCTTGATGTTGCAGTCAAAGGCGGCGCAGTGACCGGGTTGCTCGTCGTCGGTCTCGGGCTCCTTGGTGTCGCTGGCTTTTATTACATCGGCGGCGGCGATGTGCGCCCGTTGATCGGCCTGAGTTTCGGTGGATCGCTCATCTCTATCTTTGCCCGTCTCGGCGGTGGTATCTACACTAAAGCAGCGGATGTTGGCGCAGATTTGGTCGGAAAAGTAGAAAAAGGCATTCCCGAAGATGACCCACGCAACCCAGCGGTCATCGCCGACCTCGTTGGTGACAACGTCGGCGATGATGCAGGGATGGCCGCTGACCTTTTTGAAACCTATGCAGTCACCTCAGTAGCAGCAATGCTTCTTGGTAGCCTTACGTTTCCCGGCAGCACCAAAGCAGTACTCTTCCCACTCGCACTCGGCGGCATTTCTATTTTGACATCCATTGCTGGAACATTCTTCATCAAATTGGGAAAGTCACAAAACATCATGGGCGCGCTCTATAAAGGTCTGGCAGTTTCCGGAGGGCTCGCAGCCGTCATCTTTTACCCAGTGACCATGCAGCTCATGAGCGGCTCTGGCACGGATCCGCGGAACTTGTACTTCGCTGCCCTCGTCGGTTTGGTAGTCACCGCACTCATGGTGCTCATCACCGACTATTACACCTCAAAAAAATATTCTCCGGTCCGCAACATTGCCGCAGCATCAGAAACCGGACATGGCACCAACGTTATTGCTGGTTTGGCGCTCTCGATGAAAGCGACTGCAGCCCCAGTCTTGATCATTGCCGCAGGGATCATGACCGCACACTGGTTGGCAGGTTTGTACGGCATCGCGATTGCAGCAGTAGCAATGCTTTCGCTCGCAGGCATCGTCGTCACCATTGATGCATTTGGCCCGATCACCGACAACGCTGGCGGAATCGCAGAAATGGCCGAGCTCTCCAAAGAAGTGCGCGACGTCACCGACCCACTCGACGCTGTCGGCAACACCACCAAAGCAGTCACCAAGGGCTACGCAATTGCTTCTGCTGGACTTGCAGCAATGGTGCTCTTTGCGAGCTACACCCAAGAAATTGTGAACCACGGAAAACTGATCAACTTCTTGCTCGACGATCCAAAAGTTTTGATCGGTTTGTTCATCGGTGGATTGCTCCCCTACTACTTTGCCGCCTTGGCAATGCAAGCCGTGGGCAAGACAGCGGGCGCCGTCGTCGAAGAAGTCCGCCGCCAGTTCCGCGAAATCAAAGGCATCATGGATGGTTCTGGGAAACCGGACTATGCAAAATGCGTTGACGTGGTAACCCAAGGCGCGCTCCGCCAAATGATCGCCCCCGCAGTCCTCGCGGTCGGCGCACCGATCGTCGTCGGCTTCTTGCTTGGCCCGGTCACCTTGGGCGGCATGCTCGTCGGCTCGATCGTCACCGGCATCTTCGTCGCCATCTCGATGACAACCGGTGGTGCAGCCTGGGACAACGCCAAGAAATACATTGAAGACGGCAACTTCGGTGGCAAGGGCTCCTTCGCCCACCAAGCGGCAGTCACCGGCGACACCGTCGGCGACCCATACAAAGACACGGCAGGCCCAGCCATCAACCCAATGATCAAAATCCTCAACATCGTCGCATTGCTCATCATTGGCATGATCTTGTAAGAACCGTTTCTGAAAAACCGCCCCTCGAAAGAGGAGCGGTTTTTTGATTGCAGAGAATTGACATTTCTTCCTTTCTCTGCTAAACTACTTTCTTCTTTGATGTGACGTCACATTGAGGGAGAAGGAGGAACACGATGTCCACGATGACAACAGACGAAGCAAACGCCTGGGTTCGCGAATGGCTTCTCGCGCGAGCGCGGCAGATGGGTCCGGCGACGAAAAGCGCAAAAGGCGACGTCGTAGCGTTGCTTGGGCAGATGCTGGAAAACGTCTCCGACGGCACTGTCGCAGAGGTTGAGCTGGCTGCTCTGCGGGAATACGAAACCCTTGCTGATAGCTCTTTCGTCACACGATTGCTCCAGCTGATCCTGGCGCTCGCCCTGGCTGCAGATCACGAAGACGTCACAGCGGCGCTTGAGCTCTCCACCGGCGACCAAATCGAGGCGTTCATCGCACAGCTCTTCGCCGATTCCGACTTCGTTGGAAAGCTGATCAAGATCGCCCTCGCGTCGCTCTCAGAGACGTCCCTGCCGGAGCAGTAGGATGGACTCACGGCGACGGTTCGCGACGTCAAAAGGGAATTCGAGCGACGGTTTCCGAAATGGAACGAGTGGCCAGATGTGGGGGTGCGCGCAAGGCGTCGAGTCTTCTTTTGCAAGCTCGATAAACTGGGCGGCCGCAGCATCACCAAAGAAGACATCCCGCTTCCTCCAGACATCGACGCAGCGACCACACTCTCTGTAGAGGAGGTCGCCGAACTGACGAAGGAGATGAACGCACTCGACGAGTAAGACGCGGTTGTAGGCCAATCACACATAAACCCGCCGCAGACCACGCAGGTCGCTGGCGGTTTTTTCTTTTCCAGTGATTATTGACCAGTTCCTTCTTCGCACATATACTCTACGCACTCCGTTTCTTGGAAAATACCCCCTCATTCGCCACTCTTTTTCTCCTTCTATGGATATCGCCGTGGAACGCCTGCCAAAATCCGAAGCCTGTATCTCTGTCACCATTTCTCTTGAAGAGGCCCAACCAGCCTTTGTTGCCGCAGCCGAACGCCTTTCACATGCCCAGGTGTTTCCTGGATTCCGTCCAGGGAAAGCGCCGTATGACGTGGTGAAAACAAAGTTGGGGGAGATGGCAATTTGGAATGAAGCAATTGAAGGCCTCGTTCGCCACGCGTACGCAAAGGCGATTGTCGACAACAAACTGGAACCTGTCGGCTCGCCGGAAATTGAGATGAAAAAGTTTGCCCCGGGTAACCCAATCGAATTCACCGCCACGACCACGATTCTTCCTGCAGTCTTGGAACTTCCCAAACTTGAAGACGTCCAGGTCAAAGCACAGCCAGTGAAAGTATCAGAAAAAGCAATCGATGAAGCGCTGCAAGAATTGCAAAAGATGCAGACGGTCGAAGTTGCTGTCGAACGACCAGCAACCAAAGCAGACAAAGTCCTGTTGGATGTTGCCATCACCAAAGCGGGCGTTGCTGTCGAAGGTGGGACGGCAAAAAATCATGCGGTCTATCTTGCTGAGCCCTACTACATTCCTGGCTTCCCGGAACAGATTGTTGGCCTCAAGACCGGTGACACAAAAACGTTCTCCGTTGCCTTCCCGGAAAACCATTTCCAAAAACATTTGGCCGGCCAGCCTGCGGATTTCACCGTAACCGTCCATGGTGTCAAAGAACTGCAGCCACCAGCGCTCGATGAAGCTTTTGCGAAATCGCTTGGGCAAGAATCCATCGCTGTATTACGTGATCTCCTCAAGAAAAATCTAGAGACAGAGGAGGAACAGAAAGAGAAGGAGCGCCAAGAACAAGAGGCGCTTGAGATCATGGTCACCAAAGCGCGCTTCGAAGATCTGCCAGCAAAATTGATTGAGGCCGAAGCCGAAAAAATGACCCATGAACTCGAACATTCGCTTGCAGAGCGCGGCTTGGAATTCGGCCCGTATCTCGCGAACATCAAAAAAACGCGCGATGAATTGAAATTGGAATTTACGCCGAATGCCGCGAAGCGCTTAAAGACGATCTTGATTATCCGTGCGCTGGCAAAACGCGAAGATGTTGCCGTCAACGAAACAGAAATCGCCGAAGAAATCGCCCGGGCCATGAACCAGTACAAGGACGACCCAGCGAGCCAAGAACAGATCCGCACCGAAGAATACGCCGACTCCGTCCGCAATATCCTCCGCAACCGAAAAACGATAGAGTACCTGCGAGAGAAGGTGGTGCGAGAGAGCGAAACACAAAGCGCGTAACGCGAATCCTGTCGATTCCGGCGTTTTGTATTACGCGTTTCGCGTTTTGCGACATAAGTCCATCTTCCATAACGAGAAAAATCCCTATGCTGATCGGCGC
>CALRHY010000072.1 GCA_943359495.1 Candidatus Uhrbacteria bacterium RIFOXYB12_FULL_58_10 | reverse complement strand
CAGGTCATCTCTTTTTTTGTTTCTAAAACGTGTATACTATCGGCATGCGCTATCTGATTGGCATCATCGTTATCGTCCTCTCCTCCTTTTTGATCATCAAGACGGAATATTTTTATTCGCTGGTTGGCGCAATGGATTGGCCGGAGCAGCACATCGGGCCTGGTGGGACGCGATTGTTTATTAAGTTGATTGGTATCGCCTTTATTTTCGGCGCGCTGTTTTACATGACCGGCATCCTGTCCGACATCGGCCACGCGGTGCTCACGCCAACGGTTCCTACCACGTAACGCTTTCCTTTGCCTTTATGCCTTACATCCCGAGCGGAACAGAACTCTTGAATCCATTCCAGATCCTCGAACGCACTGGTATTCGTGAGGCGATGAATGGCGTTGATCTTGGCTGTGGATCGATCGGACATTTTATTTTTCCTTTGGCGCGCATGGTTGGAAAAAATGGGACGGTGTATGCCGTCGATATTCTGAAATCTGCGCTCGCGGGGATTGAAAGCCGGGCAAAGATCGAAGGAGTGACGAATGTTCGCACTGTTTGGTCGGATATTGAAATCGTTGGGGCGACGAACATTCCTCCAGGATCTCTAGACATCGTCATCTTGGCCAACAATCTTCCCAAGCAATCCATGGTTTCCGAAGCGGTGCGTTTGCTCAAACCGGGCGGCCTACTGCTTATTGTGGACTGGAAGCCGACCGCTTCACCGTTCGGCCCACCCTCAAAAGACCGTGTGGATAAAGAGGCTGCCAAAGCCCTCGCGCTTGCCGAAAAACTCCAGCTCAAAGATGAGTGGGAGGCTGGTCAGTACCACTACGCCCTGCTATTTTTGAAATAATCTCCCGATTTTTTCCTCTATACAGCAAAGAGCGGGTGGGAAAGCCCGTTCTTCTTTTTACGCCACACCGCGTCTCTGGAGGCGCGGGTAGACAAAGGTCGGGAGTTTGCTATTATCTCGTCACGCTTGCTGACTTGTATATGATTGATTGGAAACTTCTTTTCTCTGCCCATTTTTGGTTCTCCTTGCAATGGAACCCATTGCAACCACGGACCGCAATCTTGATGGTCGTCTTTTTTGTTATCCTGATTGTTTTGGGAATCGCAATGCATCTCGCGCCGCGTTATCGTAAACAGCAGATTGATGCTCCGCTTGCCCATGCGTTGCAACGCGGCGGATCCGTCTGCGCGACCACGGGTGTGTTTGGTTTGTTTTTTACCTTCACTGCCTACGAGCAGGCCGGCATTTTGTCTGCGCGTTTTTGGTTCCTGGCGCTGCTTATCCTTTTCCTTGGTTGGGGAGGATGGGAATTGTGGCGCGCTCATATTCTCGTTCCAGCAGAGCGCGAAGCTGCATCGATGCGCGAACGGTTCATGAAATATTTTCCAAAAGGAAAGCGAAAGTAGAAAACGTCGCGCGATTGTTCCTTCGATTAGCATCTTTCTATGGAGGATCAGCGAAAGTCTCTCGGGAATTTTGGCGAGCGACTTGCAGCGATGTCGTTGCTCCGCGGCGGCTACACCATTCGCGGGACCCAGGTTCGCACACCATTCGGTGAAATCGATATTATTGCAGAGCGAGGAAAAGAAATACTCTTCATTGAAGTGAAGACGCGAAAGACAGAAATGTTCGGTAGTCCGGAAGAATCCATCACTGCGAAAAAAAGAACGCACCTCGCCCGTTCTGTCGAACACTATCGGATCACAGAAAAGGTGCTCGACCGCCCCTTTCAAGTGGATGCGATCACCGTTCTCATGGATCAAAAGACCAAAAAAGCAACTTTGCGTAGGATCGAGCATATTTTGGAGGAGTGAATTAACTAATCGATATCGTTAGGGGGTTTGGGGGACGGCGATTGTTTGAGATCCTTGGTTCTGCCCAGAGCCGGTTGCTCAATCAATCTTGTGACAGACTGAGGAGCACTGATTTTTGTAAGACTTCCACAGAAAGAACTCGCGGAGGGCGCATTCATAGCTCGAGTTTCGCCATCCCCCAAAATCTTTTTGTTTCTTTTGGGATTCGCCAAAAGAATGTCGGACGATCAACAAGTACACCCACCTTTTGACGAAAACAGAAAAATTTCGTATTCTGTAAGCTGTTTAGACAAGAAAAGGCTACCTTCCATGTTGTAGGCAGCGTTGATCTCCACGCATGACCGATCTCTCACCAGACCAAAATCCAGAAGCATCGTTTGGCCGCGTTGCCCTGCAATACGCGATGGAAGCGTTGCGGGTGATCGTGTTGGCCGTCGTCATCGTTTTGCCGGTGCGCTATTTTTTGATCCAGCCATTCAACGTGGTCGGCGCATCGATGTTGCCGAATTTTGAAAACAGCGACTACTTGATTATCGATGAATTGAGCTACCGCTTCCATGAGCCAGTGCGTGGTGAGGTCGTTGTGTTCCATCCACCAGGGAATCGCGGGCAGGATTATATCAAGCGTGTCATAGGTCTTCCGGGAGAAAGCGTGACCGTGGCGAATGGTGCGATACATATCGTGAACGCAGAGCACCCGGAAGGGTTCCTTCTTGATGAGACTGCATACCTCGGAAACACCGTGACGCCAGGCGATGCGCATGTGACGCTTGCAGCAGAACAGTATTTTTTGATGGGGGATAATCGTGCCGTGTCGCTCGATTCGCGGTCGTTCGGGGCAGTGCCGCGGGCGAATTTGATTGGTCGGGTTTGGTTGCGTGGGTTACCGGTAGAAAAAATTGGTACGATCCCGTTGCCGATGTACGTTGCGCCATAAATACTATTCTGTTTTCTTGAGACTCCTAAAAATATCCGTATGCCAGGAAAAGCTCCCGTCGTAAAAAAAGAACAACCAAAGACTGCACCGAAAACCGAAAAAGTCGAACAGGGCGCCGTTGCAGTGAAAAAGACCCACAGTCCAGCAACACCGCAGCCACCGCGTGGCATGAAAGATATTCTCTCTTCAGAAGAGAAGTATTGGTCGTTCGTTCGTTCTCGCGGCGATGCGCTTGCCCGCGCCTACGGCTACGAATATATCGAGACGCCTGTTGTCGAAGAGACGTCGTTGTTTGTCCGTGCAGTCGGCAAGCAGACGGATATTGTCGAAAAGGAAATGTTTAGTTTCGAAGACCAGGGTGGCGAACATTTGACCTTGCGCCCGGAGGGGACTGCACCGGTTGCCCGTGCCTATATCAACCACGGCATGTTGAATTTGCCGCAGCCAGTCAAGTTTTTCTATCTGGCATCGATGTTCCGCCACGAACGTCCGCAATCTGGGCGGTATCGTCAACACCAGCAATTTGGCTGCGAAATTTTTGGCGATGGCAAGCCAGTGATTGATGCCGAATTGATCATCCTCGGCATCCGCTTTTTTTCCGAACTCGGCCTGGCGGTTGATGTCGAAATCAATTCGATCGGCGACGTCGCCGATCGGACGCGCTACAAGGAAAAATTGATCGCCCATTATCGCGCCCACCGCTCCTCGCTTTGTGAAGATTGCAAAGTGCGCCTGACGAAAAATCCGATGCGCGTTTTGGATTGCAAAGAAGAAGGTTGTCAAAAAATCCGCGAGAGCGCACCGCAGATTGTTGATTTCCTTTCCGAAGAAAACAAGAACCACTTCATGAAGGTCTTGGAATTTTTGGATGAAGTGGATATTTCGTATCACTTGAATCCGCACCTCGTTCGCGGTTTGGATTACTACACGAAGACGGTGTTTGAATTTGTTCCGCGCGTGGCAAATGCTGAGGGAAGAAAATTGTCCTTGGGCGGTGGTGGCCGCTACGACACTCTGGTTGAAACCTTGGGCGGACGTCCGACGCCAGCTGCCGGCATGGGCATCGGCTTGGAACGTGTCATCTTGCAATTGAAAGACCAAAATCTTCCCGTGCCAGAACCAACCCGTCCGATTGTCTACATGGCGCAGTTGGGCGAGCCAGCGAAGCGCAAAGCATTCGGTATTTTCGAGGATCTACGCCGCGCCGGTATCCCCGTTGCCGCAACCTTTACCAAAGATTCCCTGAAGTCGCAGATGGAAATCGCCAACAAGCTCGGGGTAAAGTACACCGTCT
>CALRHY010000071.1 GCA_943359495.1 Candidatus Uhrbacteria bacterium RIFOXYB12_FULL_58_10 | reverse complement strand
TATCGATCATCCGAAATATGCCATCTTCGATTTTGATGGGGTGCTGGGGAATACATTTACTCTATTGCTTCAAGCACAGGTGGAAATGGGGACTGAACCAACGATCGAAAAGGCTCGTGAACGTGCACTTGAATATGCACGTCAGAAACCAAAACATACACGCACACATACTTTGACGGACGAAGAACTAAAAAGAACTTATCAATGGACAAAACAGTTTGGTGCAATTTTACATAAGAAAGACGTACCGCTATTTGAAGAATTTATCGACGAGATTCTTCAAATATCCCAACTACAAACAGCTGTTGTTTCAAGCGGATCCGAGCTCTATATCAAACCTGCCATGGAGCGATCTCGTCTCGTTCCAACACACGTGTACGGTTTTGAAGAGCATCACTCCAAAGAAGAAAAAATTGAAAACATTTGTAAGGCATGGGGCATTTCGGTTAAAGACGTTTGGTATTTTACGGATACGAAAGCAGATGTTCTCGAGTTGTCTGGTTTGTTGGACGCACAACACATTGTTGGTTGTGCTTGGGGCTATCTTGGAAAAGAAGAATTGGAAGAAGTGTTGCCACGTGAACAAGTCTTAGAAAATTTTTCTGACATTCATCGCGTCTTCTCTTCGTCCTTGCATGTTGGCGATGGGATGCTGGCCAACTCTGGTTTTCTGGATGGATTGAACGCAGAACAGGCCAAAGAAAAAATGATTTCCTGGCTCGAATCAGAAGGAGTCGGTCACAAAAAAGTGACCTACCGTCTCCGTGACTGGGTCTTTTCGCGTCAACGTTATTGGGGCGAGCCGATTCCGCTGGTACATTGCGAGAATGGATGTGCAAAAGAACAAGGAGGATGGCTGCCGGTCGAGGACAAACAATTGCCGGTCGTGCTTCCGGTCGTCGAGAAATATCAGCCGACGGATAATGGCGAGTCACCGCTTGCTGCGATGACGGATTGGGTGACGACGACCTGTCCAAAGTGTGGTGGCGTGGCACATCGCGAGACAGATACTATGCCGAATTGGGCAGGCTCTTCTTGGTATTTTTTGCGCTTCATTGACGCAAAAAATGACAAAGAATTTGCGAGCAAGGAAAAATTGAAATACTGGATGCCGATCGATCTCTACAACGGCGGCATGGAGCATACGACGCTGCATCTGTTGTATTCCCGTTTCTGGAATAAGGTGCTGTTTGATCTCGGGTTCGTTCCAACTGCAGAACCATACGCTCGTCGCCATAGCCATGGCCTCATCATGGCCGAAGATGGTGCGAAAATGTCGAAGTCAAAAGGGAACGTCGTCAATCCAGATGACATCGTCCAAGAGTTTGGTGCAGACACGTTGCGTGTCTACGAAATGTTCATGGGTCCGTTTGAAGAACCGGTGCCGTGGTCGACGAACGGCGTCGTCGGCGTACGACGGTTTTTGGACCGTGTCCATGGGTTGGTAGGGGAGTATGGGCGTAAGGGAGTGGGAGAGAATGGGGCGACGACAAAACTGTTGCACAAGACCATCAAAAAAATCACCGAAGATATTGAGGGGTTCCATTTCAACACTGCCATTTCGGCGTTGATGATTTTTGTGAACGCATGGCAGGAACAGGGAGCGTCTAAAGAAACGATAGAAACATTTCTAAAGATCTTGTCGCCATTCGCGCCGCATCTTGCTGAGGAATGTTGGGCCGCACTTGGCCACACGAGCTGCATCGTTCAAGAACCATGGCCTGCGTATGATCCAGCGCTGATCAAGGACACAGAAGTAACGGTTGCAGTTCAAGTCAACGGGAAATTGCGCGGAACCATTGTGCTCGCTCCTGACGCGGACGAAATATCTGCCGTTGCAGCAGCGCGAGCGGATGAAAATGTGCAGAAGTACCTCGGAGAGTCAGCGGTGAAGAAGGTGGTGTATATTAGTGGGAGAATGATTAACTTCGTTATTCAAGCGTAACCCTCTTTTTATGGAAGCTGAACGACGCATTGATTCCTTGGACGAACCTAGTGAGAGTGTTGATGCTGAGGTGAAGACGGAGGATTTTGTGTCTGGCGAACGTGTGAAAGCACCAGTAGTGGAAGAGGCGCCTAAGACGCAGCGAGCCGGAAACGATGGTGTGCAAGAAGAAAAACTTCCTTCAGTGTACGGAACAGTACCGCCGGGAGAAAATGTGGAAGAGATTTTGCAACGTGATCCTGTGACGGGTCAAGAAACGACGCAATTTATCGCTCAGGGAACCATGCCAGTCAAAAAACATCTAGGAGCACCCTTTGATCACTCGATTCTTTTGAAGGACGAGGGTGAAGAGGAAGAGCCAGCTACACAACGAACTGCAGCCTAACACAAACAAAAACACTTCCTTTGCGGGAAGTGTTTTTGGACTGGTGCCGAGGACCGGGATTGAACCGGTGACACCACGATTTTCAGTCGTGTGCTCTACCAACTGAGCTACCTCGGCCTGGTGGGCGGCAGAGGAATCGAACCTCTGACCTGTCCGATGGCCATCGGACCGCGCTAATCTTCTTAAATTCTCATTGTTTTGTTTTTTGCCTGGTGGGCGGCAGAGGAATCGAACCTCTGACCTTCACAATGTCAATGTGACGCGCTAACCAACTGCGCCAGCCGCCCATGTTTTCAAAAACGTGCCGATACTATAGGGAATTATTGAGGGGTTGTAAAGGTTGGATCGGTACCGGCTTTTTATTGGCCATATCTTGTAGAACGCCGTCTCTTTGTCATCCTCGCGTAGGCGGGGATCCAGCGGGTCGGTGTTGTGAATTGTGAATCTTCTTTTTGCGAATCCTTACCGACAGACCACCCCTAACCCCTCCTCGTTGGAGGAGGGGGACCAACATCAGCTCCTCCCCTCGTGGAGGGGAGGTTGGGAGGGGTCGGTCGGACACGGTCTGTAACAGATGAGTGGTGCTCAAACAGTCGCCCCCCCAAAAAAACCCCTAACGGCATCGACTACGTCTTTCGACTTCTTTCAATTTTTGCAAAAAGACTTTTTGAGAAACGCCACTCGTTGATGCGGTTGGCGAACACGACGGTGAGTCCGGCGACGATGGATTCAGTGGAGCCAACGGCGGCAAGGACCCAGCCGTTTGAGAAGAGTCCGAGGAATGCCGCAATCATGCCCATGATCGGTGCCATCGCTGCGCCGAGGAGCAAACCAAGGCGGGCGGGATTGGTGAAGTCTTGGATGAAGGCGATGCGGAGCAGCGAGGTGTGATGGCTCCGCAGTTTTTCTTCTGCCTGGAGCTGCTTGACGTTGCGATAGTACATGCCAACGCTCTGTATGGCAGTGGTGAGAGAAAGGGCGACTGCAGAAAATCCGAAGACAACACCTGCAAGTGCGATATGGTTTGCTTGCAGTAATGGTTCGACAGACAGCGCTCCCCATGTCGCAAGCGCAAAGACAGGAATGAGAATGATGCTCCGACGCGAGAGTTGCTTCCAGGTAAAACCAGAGCCGTGCAGAGCAAACAGTTCTGCTGTTTCGCCAAGGAGATCGTCAGCAGACGCGGCAAAAAGTTTTCCAATGCCACGGGCAACGTGTTCGAGGAGGTGAGCGATTGGCCCGATGATCAGCAATGCTTTGAGGATGTTCTGGGCAACGGCCGTCCGTTCATGGGCGTTGTCGTTGACGATGCGATGGACGATCGAATCGACGGCGAGCGGGAAGAGCGTTTCAGAAAATTCCGTCATCAGTCGTTGTTCTTGTGGACTGATGCCGACATTTTCTTCGTCGATCAGGACGAGGCGCTTAAAACGTAAACGCTCCTGGGCAATGACGCCAAGTTCTTCGTTTAAATGAATGCCATCTTTTTCTGCACGAGCGCAATCTTCGGGAAGGAAGATTGGTTGGTGTTTGTCGCGGAGGAAGGCGGGGAGCCAGGTCAGGATGCAATTGTGTTGCGAGTAGGTGGCGATGTGTCGGACGGCAACGAGGAGTCGTGTCGGCGTCGCTGTCGTCGTGCGAATACCAATGGCAAACCCGCGGCCAAGCAAACTCCGAAGCGCCTCTTTGCAGGCCGGTCGGACTTGCAAAAGATATTGCAGCTCTGCTGGCAAACTCTCCACGTGGTCGATTTCTTCAGGATACGAAACAACATCCACGCGATACGCGCCAAGCGTTTCTATGGGATGTGGCGTTTCTTTTTTGAAGAGTTGCATGCCAAGGAGATTAGATGGTCGGGTTTTTTCGATCCGATAATGGGGTTTGGGGGCGCGAGCCCTGTTTGAGCGATCTAGCGAAGCGTCTGGCGGAGCGTTGAGCGAGTTCTCCCGACCCCAAAATCTTTT
>CALRHY010000070.1 GCA_943359495.1 Candidatus Uhrbacteria bacterium RIFOXYB12_FULL_58_10 | reverse complement strand
CTCCCAGACAGCGCCAGTGGAAGGAAGATGGTCGTGATAATAAGACCAAACATGATGATAATTCCCTCAGTGACAAGCATTGTCTGTTTGCGTGCCATAGGATCCATAGGTCCGCGCAAGCGCCGGACAAGAACCCCAATAGCACCAAGATTCATGGCAATAGAAAACAACCCGAAAACGGCAATACCTGGCCCTGCGGCAGGAATAGGCTGCGCATCAACAATGGCGACTGTACGAAACGTTAGCGGACTAAGACTTAATCCCATAACAAAAACCGCGCCAAAAAGAACGGTAAGGAAAAAGGGTGTTCGTAACTTGAGTGTGGAATTAGGAACAGTGTGGCTTAACAAAAAGAACAAGACATTCAATGGCGTTGCAAAAAACAGACTCATGCGAATCCACAAAAGACTGCCCTGAACATTTTCTGGCTGAACGGAAAGAAAATTCATTACCAACCAAACCGAAGTCGTGATCGCGAGAAGACCAAAAATCCGGTTTGTTGCACTGCGATAATCAGCAGCAAACACCACCACCGCAAGAATGATATTGCTTGCGAGTGCAATGAGAAGAAAAATGCTGCCGAGACTGATATGGAGATCCATAGTCTACGATCCGAGAAACGGAGAAACAAGTGCGTGAAAAGCAGCAGGATTTTCTAATGCAGGAACATGTCCGGTATTCGACAGACAGACGAGATTGGCCTGTGGAAAGAGCGTACGAATATTTGCTTCGTCCAACTGTCCTACCAATGAATCTTTCTCACCAGTTACCACAAGCATTGGGCACGCTACACGATTCTTCCCCTTCTCAAACAAAAATTCTTTGCGAACAGAAAAAAAATCCGACATACGGTGAATCAGAAAAAACGGATGGCGTTCCGGTGCTGCTGCAATATGTTCTGACATAAGTTGTGCCAATGCATCAGGAATCTCTCTCGGAGCCGCAAGCACACTCTGCAAAAAGGTGTGCATATTCTTTCTCGTTGGACGCATGACGGTGCGCGTGAGGAGGTGTACGATATGTCTATTCGATAGTAAGCGATAGCGCCAAGGCATCGCCGAAGAAAAGCCAACTGGGCAAATAAGGAGAATGCGAGAAAGGGAAAGATCCGAACGCCCAGCGAGCTGTACCGCAATCCAGGCTCCCCATGAATGACCAATGATCGTTGCGTGCCCTAGCCCTTCCGTCTGCAAAAAACGAGCAATGACGGAAACGACATTCTGTTCAAGATCTGCGCGAAAAAAATCGACTGACGTCGACCCACCCGCTCCAGGAAGATCGAGCGCATAGACAGAAAACGTCTGAGCAAAAAAGGCAATGTTTGGAAACCATTGTCCCCAACCGACCGTTGCACCATGGAGCAATACAAGCGGTGGTCCGCTCCCAGCATGGACATACCGCACGGTAGTGCCATCAATCGCTGCGGTATGCAGCGACGCAGGGATGCCAAGTTGCTGCACGAGCCTTTCCTCCGCTTCCATACATGAAATAACAAAAGCACTTTCCTCTTATGCTTCCTTTTTCCAACACGCCGCGTATCCTCCCAGCTGATCTCGGTAACGAACGCGATCCGCAACAAAAACTTTTACACCTTCTGACCTTTGCTGCCTTCGCTCCCTCCGTACACAATTCGCAACCATGGCGTGTCTGCGTACATTCACCAGAGCAGTGTACCATTTTTTTAGAAAAAAATATCCATCTTCCCGAGGCAGACCCGACTGGCCGCGGCGGATACTTGGCACTCGGTGCATTTATTGAAAATTTTTCACTGGCTGCAGCCCAGAGCGGTCAATTTCTAGAAACAAAAATAGAAAATGATGAAAGCGGTTCCTGGCGAGTCCACGCTTCTCTTTTATCCAGCGCTGAACAAGTGCCGCTCGAAAAAGCGACAGCCGTTCTCTCCGCAATTCGTTCGCGGGCAACAAGTCGTGGCATTTTTCAACCACTACCACATGTAGAACAGATTATCGCCCAACTGCACGTGCCAGCAACAACTGAGCCGACATCGCTTCATTTTATTTCTGACACATCTCGCCTCAAAAAAATTGCAGAACTTATTCGCGAAGGCACACTGCTTGCCTACGGCGACCGTGGCTTCTGTGCAGAACATGCAGACTGGCTGCGCCCGAACTGGACCTTCCGCCAAGACGGTATTCCTGGATACGCCATCGGAATTCCCACACCACTCTCTTTTCTCGTCCCCTTCGCCATTCGCTACAAAGATATGCGCGTGGAGCGTGCTGATCAAGAATTGACGAAGGCCTTATCAACGAATCTTTTTGCCGTCCTTGCGACGACCGACGATAGCCCTCCTGGCTGGATTGCTGCTGGGAGAAGGCTGCAACGTCTCTTGGTCGATGTGGCCCGTCTCGGTCTTGTGCAATCACCGAATGCGGCGGCGGTTGAAATGGGAGATTTGAACAAAGAAGTTGCAGCGCTTGCCCAGACCGATGGCGTTCCACAACTCATGGTGCGAATCGGAGTTGGCACCCCACCATCGCGCCTTACCCCACGGCGGCCGGTTGCAGATTTTCTCCGTGCGGCGGTGGTGTAACGGCGGGTTGGTTCGCCGTCCAGCGCAATTTGGTCTTTATTCGAAACTCCGGTGCTCCGTGTGGAAGAAATCGTACCTGCGGCACCGCGCGCGCACCAACCATAGCAAAGAGTCGACGAAACTCGCTGTTCTTTTCTTGCAATGTTTTCACAATGATCTCTTGAGCAAGCGCTTCTTCTTTTGCTGTAGCAACCACCCCGCGCGCTGACTCAATGTGTACCCACCAATATTGGTCCCACCGCGGATCGTAAGCATTCCCCATGACCGATTTTCCAGAAACCAAATCGCGGAGAGTGGCATGCGATAGTGCGGCGTGAATATTTTCTAAATAAATATCCACCGCATAAATAGTTGTCGCGAGATGTTTTCTTCCAAAAAGATACAAGAACGGAAGCTGCCATTGACCAGAGGCAACGCGAGCGGGTGGCACAAATCCCGCCGTCTTGGTTTGCTGCAAAAAATCTTCGTAGCCGACAATCCCACCAACATCGTGGATGTTGTAGCGGATGAGTGGGAAATTGCCAGCCGATGAAAAAAGAATCTCCGAATGCGCGTTCGTTTCACAATACTTGAATCCCGGATGCCACTGCACGAGCGTCGGCAGACGCTCGTCACCAAAAAACTTTTCCACCATACCTGGCGTATTGTTTGCCCAACGACGTAGTGCAATCGTCAACGGTGTTTCATGCGCCACAATCGCAGCATCAGCAGTGCCGTAGAGATTTGCCGATGCGTGATACAAATCAACGACACCCGCTCGTGCAAGAAGTGCCTCGCGCCATTCTTCAGTAAAGCCCTCCCCAGCAAAAAGAAAACGCAGTTGGTCTGGCGCAAAGGTGATCCCCGCAGCCAATGCAGCATCAATAACGTCTTTCACAATTGGCGGATATCCCGTCAATATAATATGGCGGTATGCGGCGACATGATCTTTCAAGATCGGGAGAATATCCTGCACATCAATTCCTGGTGTCATGAGATTGATCTGTGCACCAGAACGCAAAGCGAGCCGACGAAGACACTCTGTGGTATATGTCCCCGCAATCCACGACCCCATAGAAAACCCGACCACCGCAAGCGTCGGTGCGTCACCAATACCAAATGCCGAACGAAAAATCATTTCGTGAACAAACGCACCTTCATCGGTAAGTGTTGCACCACGTGGCCAATAAAAGGGCTTGCCTGTCGAACCAGAGGAAACAGATACCATCGGGACCGCTCCCAGATTTCCATCAACACACAAAGAAGCAAGCGGATATTGCCGCAAATAATTATCTTTATCCATCTCCGGAACACCACGCGTAAAATCAGCGATCGTCCGAATCGTCGCCACACGCACCCCCTGTTTTTTTAAAAAATCCTTATACGCAGGAACGCGTTCCGCTGCACGACGAAACAAACGCAGTGCATGTTGCTCTCCCCGCTGTTGCCAAAAAGAAGCCGGGCGTTCTCGCATTGCGCGATCCCAGACCACTGGGTCCCAAGCAAGTTTGGTATCCATGGGCTTGATCGCCTCACTTTGTACCAGTGTGACCTTATCAGCAAAAGTGCTCGCGATATCCAAACGATGACGACCGTCCGCAAGTGCTGCGTGCGTAGCAATTTTCCGTAATGCAGAAACCGTCAGTGCCGCCGCCACATCAACCGTTCCTCCAAGAAGCGGTCGCGTCGTTACGGTTTTACCGATCGCAGCATTCGTTGCTATGACATCGGCAACCGTTTCATCCTCCCCAACAATTTCCGTCGCACAGCGAACCCATTCCTGACGTGATAAGGGCTTTTGAATACGAACAAAAAAATCTGGAGAAAGTGTTCGGACAAAGAG
>CALRHY010000069.1 GCA_943359495.1 Candidatus Uhrbacteria bacterium RIFOXYB12_FULL_58_10 | reverse complement strand
AAGGCGATCCGACCTTTCAGAAAGCAAAAATCGCTGCTTGTCGTATCAGTGGCATGGTGGGCGAAGTCATTGTAACGGATGAAAAAAAGGCGACAGTAATACCCAGTTTGTTGAAAGATGGGACGGGAAGCGTCTATTTTGTGAACGACCATCTGGACGAAACGGTGGAAGTCCGTAAAATAGACCCGGTACGGATCATCCCGATTATGAAGAGACGTCCAGATCAGGCTCCGGAGCGGTATCTCGGCCTCCGTATGCTGAATTTCCGGACGTTGTCAGAGATTCGCGATTACCTTACCATTGTTCATGCAACGCACCCGCACTATGGAGACGAAAGTTGACGTTGTTATTCTTGCAGCTGGCCAGGGAAAACGCATGCATAAAGCATTCCCCGGCATTCCGAAGGCACTCGTTCCTCTGGCGGGCACGCCCATGCTTTTGCGTGTTTGCCAGACCGTCGCCGCTTCTCACGTCGCCGCCCACACCACCGTTGTTGTTGGGCCAGTCGTTCAAAAAAAAGTGCAGGCTGCCTTAGAGGGGCGCGACATACACTACGCACTGCAACCAGAACCCCACGGCACTGGTCACGCCGTTCTTTGCGCCCAACCAATCCTTGCTGGAGCGGAACACATCCTCGTTTTGTACGGTGACCAGCCACTCTATACGCCAGAAACCCTTCGCGCCTTGGTGGAGCGGCATGTTGCAGTTGGCGCTCCGGTTAGCCTTTTGACTGTCCCACTTTCGGATTTTGCAGATTGGCGTTCTTCGTTTATAGATTGGGGACGGATTGTGCGCGATGCTGACGGAAATTTTTTGCGTGATGTCGAAGCGAAAGATGCGACGCCAGAAGAGTTGGCGATTACCGAAGTGAATCCCGGCGTTTATTGTTTCCGTACCGATTGGTTATGGAAGCATCTCCCAGAAGTGGGCTGCAAAAATGTTCAGGGCGAATATTACTTAACGGACGTGCTTGCCTTGGCTGTCGAAAAGGGGAGTTGGGTGGAAACCGTCCCCGTTCGCGATCCACGCGAGACACTGGGCGCAAATACGCCTGAGCAGCTGACATTATTGGAGCGCATCTTTGCGGAGATGCAACAAAAAGTGTCGCGCTGATATTTTTTTGGATCCTTTTTGATTGTTGACCGACGCCGCATTCCGGCGTCGGTTTTTCTCTAGGCGAACCGTTTGTTTTTTGTTACCGTCTGCTGGTATGAAAGCCATTATCGACCTACACATTCATTCGCGGTTTTCGCGCGCTTGCTCGAAAGAGCTAACGTTGCCCAATCTTGCACGATGGGCGGAACGCAAAGGGATTGATTTGTTGGGGACGGGGGATGTCACGCATCCGGCCTGGCGCGCGGAGATCAAAGAACAACTTGAGGAAATTGCACCAGGGATTTTTACACTCAAGAAAGATCAAGGAAAGGCCCGGTTTCTTTTGACGACGGAACTTTCCTGCATTTATAAACAGAACAATAAAGTGCGGCGCGTTCACCATATTATTTGTTTTCCTTCGATGGCGGCAGTCGAACGTCTGGTGGCAAGTTTGGAAAAACGCGGCTGCAATCTGCGCGCGGATGGCCGTCCCATTCTTGGACTGAGTTCACAAGCCTTGCTGGACTTGGTACTCGAAGCCGATCCAGGGTGCATGTTTATTCCTGCGCATGTCTGGACGCCGTGGTTTGCTGTTTTTGGTTCAGAATCAGGTTACGACAGCCTTGTGGAATGTTTTGGTGACGAGTTGGTGAAACATATTCATGCAATTGAGACAGGGCTCTCTTCTGATCCAGCGATGAATTGGCGGATCTCTGGTTTGGATTCGGTCATGCTTGTCTCAAACTCCGATGCGCATTCGTTGCGCAATCTGGGACGCGAGGCAAACCAGATGGAACTGCGTGAGATGTCATACGAAGCGTTTGCAGAAATTTTACGCACCAAAGATCGGTCGCGTTTTTTGCAGACGTTCGAATTTTTTCCCGAAGAAGGCAAATATCACGTGGACGGTCATCGCGCATGCGGCGTTCGTCTTACACCTGCAGAGACAAAGAAGCATGGAGGATTGTGTCCGGTTTGCGGTAAGCAAGTGACGGTTGGTGTGCTGCATCGGATTGATGCGCTCGCAGATCGCCCGGGCGGCATATCGCCGGCGTCTGCGGTCCCGTTTCGCCACCTGATCCCCCTAGAAGAGGTTATTGCTGAGGTGTTAGACGTCGGGAAAGCATCCAAAAAAGTGGCTGGGTTGTACGAAAAAATCACTACGGATATCGCTTCGGAGTTCGCTTTGCTTTTGGACTATCCATTGGCAGATTTAGCGGGTAGGGTGCCAGACCTTTTGGTCGAGGCGCTCCGCCGCGTTCGTGCCGGAGAGGTGCAGATTGCGCCAGGGTATGATGGCGAGTATGGCGTGATCAAGATTTTTTCTGACGCAGATCGTCAGATAGCAAAACCGCATTCGTTACTTTAAGAGTTCATCTTTCTACTGTCATTGCGAGGAGCGTCTGGTGACGCGGCAATCCAGTCGGAAACGATACGCGAGACGTCGATCGCCGACTGGATTGCCGCGTCGTCCCGACGGACTCTTCGCAATGACAAAAGTTTTTTGCGAGATACGATAGAAACCGGACGAAAAAAACATTTTGCAAAAACAAAACTCCCCTCGATCGATGGGGAGTTTTGTTCGAAGAGAAAGAAGCTTAGATCTTCTTCTTCTTTGCTGCTGCTTTTTTTGCAGGCTTCTTTGCTGCTTTTTTCTTGGCTGCCATGGTGTTCCACCTCCTTTCGATATCACGCGTGCGTTGCACACATGTATTTCAGTCGATGAAGAAAATTTTCTTTCATCTTCTTGCATACAGTGTATCTGCTTTTTTTCTTTTCATACAAGAGTGCAAGCGCATGTTATCCACAGGTTGTGTGTTTTGTGTGTGAAATATTTTTTTGAAAACTTTTTTCCTACGCGTGATAGGATGAGAAAAGAAAAAGATTTTTTTCGTGCACGCATCTCGTATGAAAAAACAGGAAAAGAAAAAACGCTGTCCGTGGGTGAAAGAAACAGACGCATTGCTGACGCGCTATCATGACACCGAGTGGGGCGTCCCAGTCCGGACGGACAGAAAAATGTTCGAATTCCTCGTATTAGAGGTGTTTCAGGCCGGTCTTTCTTGGAATATTGTCCTACGGAAACGAGAAAACTTTCGGCGTGCACTGTCTGGATTTGATTTTGCAACTATCGCAAGATACACGAATCGTGACGTTACGCGCCTAGTTGCAGATGAGGGGATTGTCCGTAATCGGGCAAAGATTTTGGCAACGATTGAAAACGCGAAGGCGTTTCTTGTTTTGAAAAAAGAGTTCGGTTCATTTGCGAAATATCTCTACGCAACCATCGGCAATAAACAAATCATCCATCGCTTGCGTGTTGCAGCGGATTATCCGAGCACAAGCGATGAGGCGATCATGCTCGTAAAAGATTTGAAGAAGCGAGGATTTTCTTTTCTTGGCCCAACTGTTCTTTACGCCCATCTCCAAGCAATCGGCGCAGTTCACGATCATGTTATTGATTGTTTTCGCTATAAAGAAACGTTGCAATAAAAAAGACACGCGTCTGCGGCGAGGCGTGTCAGGCGGAGGGGAGCGTGGCTTCAAGTGATGGTTGCGGCGACTTTCTACCGCGGACGAACAGTAGGTAAAGCGTCGGTACCCCGAAGCACAAGAAGGCAATCGGTTGGAGTGATTTTTGGATGGTCCATGTATCTATTGCGGCTGTGGAAAATACCGAACTACCCACAAAGATCAACCAGGCGAGGTGGCTCTCCTTTTGCGGTTCGCGATAGCAAGCCTTGTAGAGGGGCACGTTGCCTATCCCTGCCGCGGCGACGTATGCCACGAATGAGTAGTCTTTGTCGTCGAACAGCGCCCACAGCAGCATGCCGATTGTGGCCGCGCCGATGCTCAGCTTGTCGATGAGAGAGATCTTCCATCCCTTCATGTTGACGAAGAAGATAAGGGCGACGTTCCCGATCAGGAAGCCGGCCATTTGCCAGCTGAATTCTCCCTTCAATAGCGAGCTGCCAAAGATCAGGATATCCACCCCGAACCAAATGAACCACGCCGCCATCGGCGGGACGATGTTGTGCTTGCGCATGTGCAGGATGTACGGGAGGTACCCACCCATGCTGCATGCGAACGAGGCGTACGAAAGAGCTTCTCTCCAGTCCACGCGACCTCCTTTGTGTGAGTCGTGGCAGGGGACGATAACATGAGGATGTGGGATGGTCAACCTTCTGTATCGGGCCACCACATATTGCACAACCCTGGGTTCTGCGCTGTTAAGAATTGAATTGGTGACTTGAGACCAAGACTCCAATGAGGACGTTCGCCGTTGTACCAGAGGAGCCAGGTGATGAGTGCGTCATTGAATCGATCGACATTGA
>CALRHY010000068.1 GCA_943359495.1 Candidatus Uhrbacteria bacterium RIFOXYB12_FULL_58_10 | reverse complement strand
GACCTGCACCAAAAAAGGCGCTTGCAAAATGATCCAGTGTTCCTTTGAGATGGGTGATCGACACATCACGATCGATCAACAGTCCTTCAAATTGATGAAACATCGGCACATGCGTAACGTCCGATTGACGACGATAGCATTTCGAGATGTTGATCATGCGAATACGCAGGTCCGGATCTTTTTTGCCTTTTTGTTCGGCAACAACGCGCTGCATTTCGCGCACTTGACCACTCGAGGTGTGTGGAGTCAAAACAAGCTTTCCCAATTTTGCATCGGTTCGCACGCCAACTCCTGCGCGATCCAAAAGAAAAAATGTTTCCCATTCGTCACGGGCCGGGTGCTCTTTCGGCATGTTCAGCGCTTCAAAGGCGTACCAATCCCATTCAACCTCCGGATAGCGCATGCGGTTGTAGCCGAGACGCGAAAAGATATCGGTGATCTCACGGATGGCTTGCGTCGTCATGTGCAAGTGACCGCGCGTACTCCCCGCCCCCGGCGCAGTGACGTCAATGCGTTCTGTATCAGCAAGTCCAGCCAAACTGAAGGATTCCAATTCCGCTCGACGACGCGCGAGTGCAGCTTCGATTTCTTGCTTCACTGCATTTGCTGCCAAGCCAATCGCTTTTCGTTCTTCGGCAGGCACGGCACCGAGATCGCGCAGGACGTTCGAAAGCGCGCCGCCTTTGCGTCCTAAGTATGCGATCTCGACCGCATCCAAGTCCGCAGCAGTCTGTGCATTTACCAACGCAGCGAGCGCGGCATCACGAAGGGCATTCACATCAGGAGAAGACATAGAGAAACGTTTACCGGATCAAGCGGCCAATATCATGGAACGTGACAACGGCGACGAGGAGCAACAAAAGGACGAATCCAATTTGATGGATGCGATCTTCGATATTCGACGAAACTGCCCGGCCGCGGATGCGTTCGATGAACAAAAAGAGGACGCGCCCACCATCGAGTGCGGGAATCGGCAAAACGTTCACGACAGCCAAGTTCAACGAAAGCAAGGCGACGAATTGCAGCATGTACAAGATGCCAAGTTTCGCGACCGCGCCAGTCAACACCGCGATGCCGACTGGACCTGCAACATCGGCACTCGGCTTCCCTGTTCGGACCAGCGTCGTCAGCAAATCCCCAAAAGAAGCAAACATTGCGCCGAGGTATGAAACGGTCGCACGAGCGCCAGCGACAGGTGCGAGATACCAGGGATACGACACGATCCCCGTCTCTATCAAACCAACACCAATTCCCGGAGCATGCGTTTCAGCAAGCACTTCCGGCGTGACGGTCAACGTCTGCGTTTGCTTGTTACGTTCCACTTGGACTATTGTCGCTTGGCCTGCGCGTTGCCCAATTTGCGCACGGAACCCATCCATATTTTCCACCGGAGTTCCTTCGATCGCGCGCAAGGTATCACCAACAACAAATCCAGCACGCGCTGCTGGCGTCTCTGGCAATACCGCTTCGATACGAACAACATGATCGCGAACGCGCGCACCCGAAGGGAGTGATCCACCAACCTCTTGCGGCACACCAACAGCAAAACCGACAGAGAGCAACACCGTGGCCAACACGACATTCATCACAACGCCAGCAAGCAAAACAATCAGACGCTTCCAAAGTGCTTGGCTTGCAAAACTGTCCGGCGCTTTTTCACCACCTGTCTCTCCTTTGAGTCGAACGAAGCCACCAAGTGGAATCCAGTTGATGCTGTAGATCGTTTCGCCCCGCTTGATCCCAAACGCTCGCGGTGGGAATCCAAAACCGAATTCTTCCACAGCAATGCCCATGAACCGTGCGGCAAAAAAATGACCTGCTTCGTGGACAAAGACGAGGACGGAGAGGACGACTAGGAACAGGAGGACAGTGAGAATCATGGGGAGAACATCAAGAATGTATGCCTAGCGTACAGGGAGAAGCGGGGTTTTTCAAGGAAAGGTTTGTTATCCCAGTCTCTATCCCCCCATCCCCTTGCCCGTTCGAGGGTCTGAGGACCCCTCAGGGTCTCGAAGACAGAAGGGGATCCACGATGTCGGTCGTCGGCCCGTGGATCCCCGCCTTTGCGAGGATGGGTATTTGAGGATGAACAAGATCGCTCAAACAATCGCCGTCCCCCAAACCCCCTAACGACAAAAAACTAAAATTTTGTCAATCCAACCACTTCCCGCTATGATGCGGCCAACTGCATATGATAAACGACGCCACTCTTTTCGCATTCACCGGATACGACGCAGACCAAACAACAGGTGTCGCCTCTTTTTCATATGCAATTTCGTTTGCGGATGGAACCCGCGAGACATTTACCGAAACCCTGAAATTTGTCGGTACGACACCTCAGCAATGGGCCGCAATCCCACCCGCGCTTTTAAACCCAATGCTCGAATGTATCCACCTCGCGCTCGGGGTGAGTTATTGGAAACTCCATTGCCCACCAAACATCCAGATGCACCGCGCCTGCCTCACTCCCGGCCAGGCTGCGTATTGGAAAACGGTCTACACCAAAGGCTTGGGGGAATTCTTTTACAAAAATACATTGGATTTCCGCGACCGCATCCACTTCCCCACCGTCGCCGCCTGCGTAGCAGGGACAGAAACATTTTCCCGAGTAGCACGCGTCCTTGTCCCGTTTGGTGGCGGCAAGGATTCTTTGGTCAGTGTAGAACTGCTGCGGAACAGCGGGTTCGACATCGCCTTGTTTGCGCTCGCTCCAGCACCGCTCCAACAGGAACTCGCAGCAATCGCCGGCGTGCCACTCATCATCGTCGAGCGCACGCTTGATGAAAAATTGCTTGCCGCCGCACACGAAGGTCGCGGCTACAATGGCCACATCCCCATTTCGACGATTTACACCTGGGTCAGCGTCCTCGTCGCCGCGTTGCACGATTTCCGCTGGATCGCCTTTTCCAACGAAGCGAGCGCTAGCGAAGGCAATCGCGAATACCTTGGTGAAGAGATCAACCATCAATGGAGCAAATCCGCCGAAGCCGAAACCTTGGTACGCGACTATCTGCGCGCATACCTGACAAACGACATCCTCCCCTTCTCACTTTTGCGACCCTGTAATGAACTTGCGATTACGCAACGTTTTGCCAGTCTGACCAAGTATCACAGCGCTTTCTCCAGCTGCAACAGAAACTTCGCCATCGCCACAGAAAAACGTCTGGCGGGAGAAAAACGTTGGTGCGGTGTATGCCCGAAATGCGCATTTGTTTTTTCGGCACTTGCAGCGTTCACCACCAAAGAACAGGTGCTCACCATCTTTGGAAAAAATCTTTTTGCAGACGAAACATTGCTCCCCACCTTCCGCGACCTCCTTGGGATTGGCGAAGCAAAACCCTTCGAATGTGTCGGCACGGCCAAAGAAACCGCCGTCGCCTTTCACCGCGCTGCAAAAAGCGGTACATACAATGAAGATGTGGCGATGCAGATGTTCACCAAAGAAGTCCTCCCAAAATTGGGAGATATCGACGCGCTCGAACAAGATGTCTTACAGACAGGCGATGTTTCGACATTGCCGGAAGAGTTTCGGAGTATCTTTGGATAATTTCCAACCGATGCCCTTAGGGGGTTTGGGGGACGGCGACTGTTTGAGCTCCTTGGTTCTGCACGGAGCCAGTTGCTTACTCAGCCTTGTGACAGACTGTACGCAATGTCGTTCTTTATAAGACTTTCAAAGAAAGAACTCGCGGAGGGCGCATTCATAATACGAGTTTCGCCATCCCCCAAAATCTTTTTGGTTCTTTTGGGATTCGCCAAAAGAATGTCGGCGACTCGAGACCAACATCGTGGTTCCCCTTCTTCAAGGGGATGGCAAATGACTCACTGCGTATGACCATCACACAACTCCAATCCAAAAAAGTCATCCTCTTGCTTGGCTACGGCATTGAAAACCAGTCCGTGGAACGTTTTTTGAAACATCACGCGCCACAAGCAGAAATTCGCATTGCTGATAAAACACGCGACGCCAACTATTTGGATGCGCAAAATGCCCCAGACATCGACCTCGTCGTCCGCACACCTGGGCTCCCTATGCAGATGGTGGATGCGCCGAGCACGACGGCGACGAACATCTTTTTTGCAAACTGCACAAACATGGGTGTAGGTGTGACCGGCTCCAAAGGCAAGAGCACTACCAGCACATTGATCGCTGCAATCCTGAAAGCAGTAGGAAAAACAGTCCACCTCGTTGGCAACATCGGTAATCCAGCGCTCGACGTCCTTCTTGGAACAGTCGGCGCAGACGATCTTTTTGTCTACGAACTCTCGAGTCACCAATTGGAGGATTGCACGCATTCGCCACACATCGCCGTTTACACCAACTTTTTCCCCGAACACCTCACCCATCATGGAAGTTTAGAAGCATACGCCGCAGCAAAAGCACACATCACACTCCACCAAACAGACAAAGACTTTTTTGTATACAACCCAC
>CALRHY010000067.1 GCA_943359495.1 Candidatus Uhrbacteria bacterium RIFOXYB12_FULL_58_10 | reverse complement strand
TCGCCTTGCTGATCTATACCGCACTTTCGTTGTCACTGTTTAAGCTTTTTGGCTTTACTATGACGTTGGCCGGCATTGCCGGATTCATCCTGTCGATTGGTATGGCGGTGGATGCGAATATCTTGATTTTCGAGCGCATGAAAGAAGAGATTCGTCGCGGTCGTACCGTCGGCGCTGCAGTGGATGAAGGGTTTCATCGTGCCTGGAATTCGATTCGCGATTCCAATTTCTCCTCACTCATCACCTGCTGCATCTTGTATTGGTTTGGTACGTCGGTGGTTCGTGGCTTCGCGCTCACATTAGCACTCGGCATTCTCGTCTCACTGTTTTCTGCGATTACTGTCACGCGGACCTTCCTACGTCTTACAATGGGGAGCTGGGCAGAGAAGCATCTTTGGCTTTTTGGCGCATCACGCGGCAAAAAAGAGGTTGTTGGTTGATATTGTATGGTGAACATCATTGGAACACGCAAAATTTGGTTCGGTATTTCGGGAGCACTTTTTCTCGCATCGGTTATCGCGATCGCGGTTTGGGGACTTCGATTCGGCATTGATTTTACCGGTGGTTCTATTAGTGAACTGCACTTCATTGATGCACGGCCGGATAATGCACTCGTTGCTGCAAGTATCGAGAAGAGTGGGATTCACGACGCCATTTTGCAGCCGGTCGGCGACAAAGATTTGTTTATCCGCACGAAGACGTTGGGCCAGACCGAACATCAAAAAATGGTCCAAGAATTGACCACCACATTCCAGACTGCAGACAAGAAGCCTGCAGTGGAAGAAAAAAGTTTTGAATCCATCGGGCCGACCGTCGGTGCGGAGCTGAAACAAAAGTCATGGAGTGCAGTCACCATGGTCCTTGTTGCAATCATTTTGTACATCGCCTGGGCGTTTCGCAAAGTCTCTGAACCAGTTGCGTCTTGGAAGTTTGGTATCTGCGCGGTTGTGGCATTGTTCCACGACGTGGTCATCCCGACCGGGATTTTTGCCGCGCTCGGTCATTTCTTGGGCTACGAAATTGATACGCTGTTTGTGACCGGCGTTCTGACCGTGCTCGGCTTCTCCGTCCACGACACCATCGTTGTTTTCGATCGTATCCGCGAAAACCTCATCAAACACCGGGCAAAGACCTTTGCGGAAACCGTGAATGCCTCGGTCAACGAAACTATTACCCGTTCCATCAACACTTCGTTTACCGTGTTGCTCGTCTTGTTCGCGGTCTTTTTCTTTGGTGGCGTTTCGACCCGGAATTTTGTTCTTGTTCTGATCCTTGGTGTCTTCTTCGGGACCTATTCTTCAATCTTCATCGCTAGTCCGCTTTTGGTGGCCTGGCAAGAATGGCAAAAGGGGAAGGGGAAGCGATAAGTCAGTCAGGTTCTTGTCTTGTTGCAAAAACGTCTGTACTCCTTTTTGGGGGCGGACGTTTTTTGCACAGTGTCCCTACCGCAGCAGCCTGTTTTTTGGTATCCTGTTTCCAACATATGGCATTTCCTACCATCATATTCGACAATAGTTATTTGATACAAATTTTTGACGCGCCAGATGCGTTGATCGCCGCCTGGTTGCTGCTCAAGGCGGGTGGATGGATCCCTGCTTTGATTGTGACCTGCAAAGGCTTAGCCTGGGCCTGGCTTGATGAACGGACAGGAGTTTTTCTTTCCAAACAGAAACAGGTTTTTTTGGCGATTGATATCCCAAAGACAAACGAGCAGTTGCCGAAAGCGGTTGAAAACTTGTTCGCCCATTTGCAAGGTGCTTATTCCAGTCCAACAAAAAAGGAAAAGTGGGTGGATGGAAAGACTGGTCCGATTTTTGGTTTTGAAATCGTCTCGATTGGCGGCTATATACAATTTGTAGTCATGGCCTGGGAAAAATATCGTGATGTTATAGAGGCATTGATTTACGCGCAGTATCCGGAAGCAGAAATTACGGAGATCGAAGACTATACGAAATTCGCTCCGCAAAAATGGCCGAACAAAGATAACTTGTTGTTTGCAAGCGAATTTTGCTTGAAGAACAGCATGTATTATCCGCTGAAAACCTATCCAGAATTTGAAGAAAAACTCGCTGGAGAATTCAAAGACCCCATGGCCGGATTTTTGGAAGCGATTTCCAAACTAAATCCGACCGAACAAGTATGGTTCCAAATTCTGATTCAGCTTGGGCCGCAGGATTGGACAAAAGGTGCTGATGCGCTGGTCAAAAAACTCATCGGTGCACCGAAACCGAAACTCAAAGACACCATGCTCGACAAGATTGTCGATGCGCCGATCCAGCTCCTTGCTGGCGTTGCTGATGCGGCTTGGGGAGGGGAGCCTGCGGCACCGAAAAGGGAAGAGAAGAATGCGCGTTCCGAGATGCTCTTTTTGTCTGCGGGAGAAAAGCTTGTTGCTGAGGCAGTCGAACGCAAGGTGACCAAGATCGGCCATTCCACAAAAATTCGTTTTCTTTATTTTGCGCCAAACAAAGATTTCCGAACGGGTACCGTCATCGCGTTTGTGCGTGGTGCCATGCAGCAATTTACGTCGCATGACTTAAACGCACTCAAGTTTGAAGCACTGACCCTGACTCGCCGTGATTATTTTTGGCAGTTAAATAGTTTTTACCACTACCTCTCACTGACGTTTTATCGTACGGTCAATGAACGCATGCGTTTGAATTTCCGCGGCTACAAAAACCGCAGCCTCTGGTCTGGTGGACGCACGTTCCATCTGAACACCGAAGAGTTGGCAACGCTGTGGCATTTCCCAGTCCTCCAAGTGAAGGCGCCGCTCGTGAAAAAGACCGAAGCAAAGCGTTCCGAACCGCCAATCGAACTGCCGGTGGGGGTCGCTGCCGCTCGTCCTTCCGCACTGCGTGCTCCAGGGCAGGTGAACGAATCTGATGCCTCCGGTGGGACGTCTGCGAAAAAAGAAGAGCCGCCTGGAAATCTTCCCGTATGATCCAGTACGACCACGACCATGAACAAGAGGTGACGATGTTTGCGGAAACGAATTTCCGCAATCAGAATCGTCGTTTCGGTATCAAGACGGACGACCGACGCCGTCATTTTTACGTTCTTGGAAAGACAGGGATGGGCAAGACCACCATGCTTGAAAACATGGTGATTAGTGATATCGTCGCTGGCCACGGCGTCGGTATTATCGATCCACACGGTGACTTTGCGGAAAAAATTCTCAATTTTATCCCAAGCGACCGCGTGAACGACGTTGTTTATTTTAACCCGGCTGATTTTGAATTTCCGATTGGCTTCAACATTTTGGAATCCGTCGACGAGCAACATAAGCATCTCGTCGCCGCCGGGCTCATGGGCGTCTTTAAAAAGATCTGGCCGGATGTTTGGAGTGCGCGCATGGAGCACATCTTGAACAATTGTATTTTGTCTCTCCTCGACTTTCCTGGATCCACACTGCTCGGTGTCAATCGTATTTTGACGGACAAGGAATATCGCAAGCGCGTGGTCTCAAAAATTAGAGATCCGATCGTCAAGAGTTTTTGGACCGAGGAATATGCCCGTTGGGAAGACCGTTTTCGCAATGAGGCGATCGCACCAATCCAAAACAAAGTGGGGCAATTTTTGTCTGCTTCGGTCATTCGTAACATCGTCGCACAGGTAAAATCGACGATCAACGCACGCCAGATCATGGATGAAGGGAAGATCTTTATCATGAACCTGGCCAAGGGGCGTATTGGTGAGGATTCCTCGCGTATTTTGGGAGGGATGCTCATCACTTCACTGCAGCTTGCTGCGATGGAGCGTGTGGACGTACCCGAAAATGATCGACGCGATTTTTATTTGTATGTCGACGAGTTCCAAAACTTCGCATCGCAATCGTTTGCCAACATTTTGTCTGAGGCACGCAAATATCATTTGAATCTGATCATTGCCCACCAATTTATTGAACAGTTGGATGAAGATTATGTTCGTCCGGCAGTTTTCGGCAACGTTGGGACGATCATCACCTTCCGCGTTGGTGGAAAAGATGCAGAATTTTTGGAACAGGAATTCACCCCGCAATTTGTTATCGAAGATATGGTGAGTTTGGGGAAATATGATGTGTATCTCAAGTTGATGATCAATGGTGTTGCCTCTGCTCCTTTTTCGGCGCGCACCTTGCCGCCGATTGGCAATGTAACAGGAAATGCTGAAAAAGTGATTCGTGTCTCCCGCGAACGTTATGCGCAGCCGCGAAAAGATATTGAAGACAAGATTATGCGCTGGGCTGGATTTGAGCCAGAAGGGGAAGAGGGAGTTGCGCCAACCGCCGCCCCTGTTCGCCAGGCGGCACCAGCGCCAAGTATTTTGTCAGCTCCGCAGTACGCCCCATCTCCCACTCGGCCAGTTGCACCGCAAGCGCCGTCGAGACCGAGCGTTGCCGTCTTTCATCCTGCGCCGCAACCCGCACCAACATCAACACCAACACCTGTGCGCAGGGGTAAGG
>CALRHY010000066.1 GCA_943359495.1 Candidatus Uhrbacteria bacterium RIFOXYB12_FULL_58_10 | reverse complement strand
CAACACTCTCGGTAGCGGTTTTCTAAGAAGAAGTTCCTTCGGTCGCTCCGAACCCAAAGGGTACCCTTCGGGTCTTCCCTCAGGATGACGACATACTTTACTCCCCAATCACCGTCCCGACGAATTTTTTTCCTGCAAGAATCTTGTTGAGATTTTTCAAATCACGGCCGTTGGCGAGGATGACACGGAGTCGCAATTTTTCGGCAACCTTGCTGGCAATAGGGTCGAACGGCAGGTTAGCACCGGGTTCCCAGGTGGACCCGACGATCTTGCGAAAGTCTTTCCAGTTGATAATGCGGATCGGTTTCGCATCCGGATATTTTTTTGGGTCTTTGTCGCAGAGCATGGAGATGTTCGAAAGATTGATGACCACGCTCGCTTTGTACTGCCGCGCCATCAGCACCGCATCATAGTCTGTGGATGCACCAGGCTTCCATCCCGCCGCGATAAGCATGGGCTCTCTCCAAGAAATCTTTCGTGTCGGATCTTTGATCATGGATCGATGCGCAACATCACGGAACAGCGTCCGCAATAAATGTCCATTCAAACGTGTAGCGTGAATGCCGATCCAATCCAAATCATCACGCGTCAGGGCAACAATAGATCGCGCTGCTTGCTGGTAATTCCGCGCCGTTGTGCCGCCACCGCAGATCAAAATAAAACGCGTGCCTTTTTTGGCACGCGCAAGCAATAGACGGCGGAATGCTTTCAAAAACGTGGTATCAATCCCCTCTGGTGGAGCGATGATGGATCCTCCGAGACTGATGACGACGATCGGTTCTCGGTGTGGCATGGCGGTGGGGTTACGACTTTTTCAACAAGGTGTTGGTCGCCCACGAAATCAGCCAAAGCAACAAAGCGCCCCAAAATGCCGCCGCAAATCCAGCAACGGAAAATCCTTTAACAACCGTACTCACGAACCAAAGCAGCAGTCCATTAATGACGAAGGTGAATAGTCCAAGCGTCAGTACCGTGATCGGCAAGGTCAGCAACACCAAAATCGGACGGATGACCGCGTTGACGATACCGAGGACCAAGGCGACAAACAATGCGGTGTAGAGCGACTCGACATGAATTCCAGGGACAAGATTCGCGACAATAAGAAGCGCCAAAGCGTTCATTAACCAACGAAGGAGGAGATACATAGAATGGGTTTAAAAACTTTCTGCCATCCCCTTGCAGAAGGGGATCCACGATGTCGACGACCCGGCCTCTGGGTCCCCGCCTTCGCGAGGATGGATAGTGGCGGGATGAAAGATCGCTCAAACAAACTCACAACCCCTTCTTAAAACGGCGCTTCTGTTTCTTCTTTAGGATCCACCTCGTCAGCATCGTCATCGACGGCGGAAAATTGCACTTTGATTTCTTCAATGCGGTTTTCCACTTCTGAGAGGCGGGCTTTGAGTTTTGCCGCAAGTGCGAGGCCACGTTCGAATTTCTCCAAGCCTTCTTCGAGGTCCATTTCTTCCTTTTCAAACCACTCAGTGATTTTTTCCAATTCAGCGAAGGCGTCGCCAAAGTTCATCTTTTTTTCCGCTTTTGCAGCCATAGGGTTCATCTTTAAGATAACGGAAGAGCATCTTGCCCGCGTACCTGTTTTGTCACAATGACGGGGAGGATTCCTTTGTGCAAGTGTACCGTGAGGGCAGTACCGGCGTCTACCAGTGCAGGATCCCGAACGAGATGGCACTTTGTATCAAAAACCATGGCATATCCTCGGCACAAGACTGCTTTTGGATCCAAGTTTTTAAGCAAGCGCTGCTGCTGGACGATACGTTCTTGCCAAGAACGGTGACGACGTGTCATGTGAGCGACCAAGATTCCTGCAGCACGGTCCGTTTCGCGCAAACGGAGACGCAATGCGGTTTGATAGGCACGGGCGGCGGCGTGGAATTCTGAGGTGAGCAATTGGATGGCCGACAAAGAACGCCGGACATACGCCTCGAGACGCGACCGTGCGTGAGCGAGACGTTGTTTTTGTTCGCGTACTGCATGCATGAGTGCCGCCGACATGCGTGTCGAAGACAAACTGATCGCATACAGTATTTCCCGACGGTCAGGAACGACGAGTTCTGCAGCGTTGGTCGGCGTTGACGCGCGGACATCGGCAACATAATCAGCAATCGTCTCATCGCGCTCGTGGCCGACGCCGACAACAACGGGAATGCGCGAAGAGAAAATAGCGCGAGCAACTTCCAGACTATTAAAGGCCGCGAGGTCTTCCATTGATCCCCCACCGCGCGTCAGCACAATCACTTCCGGCGGACGAGCAAGCGCATTCATACTACGGAATGCAGAAACGATTTGCCGAACTGATGGTTCGCCCTGCACTTGGACGTGAGCGAGCTGCACGAGGACTCCGCTCCAACGATTACCGAGGATGCGAAGAAAATCTCCACAAGCCGCAGCTTCTCGGGAGGTGATCAAGCCGATGCGTTCTGGGAATCGGGGCAATGGACGCTTTCGTTCTGTCGAAAACCAGCCATCACGCTCCAGCTTTTGTTTCAATAATTCGAAGGCGCGACGCAACGCTCCTTCCCCCACTAGCTCGATGCGCTGGACGGTGATGGAAAACTTTCCATAGCGTTCATAGACTTTCGGATAGCCGTAGACGCGGATCTTCATCCCATCTTCAAGCGGGACTTTGAGCTGATAGGTCGTCAAAAAACAATTGACCAACCCATTGGCATCTTTCAAATCAAAGCGCACCCACTTTCCTTGGGCAATCGAAAAAGAGGAAACCTCGCCCTCAATCGCCAAACGACTTTGATCGGCAATTGCACGAAGCGTTTCATTCAAGTATTGGAGATATTCTGACACCTCGTAGATCACGAGGCCTTCTTCGGTGCGCATGAAAAAAAAACTAGAACGAGGCAAGCAGCGAGCCAGTGGCAACCAGGGAGACTTCTGCACAGACACCAATCAAACCAAAAAGAAATGGAATCATGAGGTCCGCCGGCGCATATTCATCGCGCTGGATCGCATCGTCGGAAAACGGTTGTTGTGCACGACGCGCACGACCGACCAGCAGAACGGTCGCGACCACATGGAGGCCAATCAGTTTTATGATGATGACCGTCCAAAATCCAAGAGGAATATGAAGCAAAGGAAGAAGCGTACGGACGAAAAATCCTATGGCGACGACGACTAAAAGATATGGCGCGAGGATCCAGGAAAGCTTCCGCCCCATACGGTCTTGCCCGCGCAATGCCTGCGAATTCTGACGCATCATGAACCAAGCAGCAGGAAAACCGAGCAGACATCCGTATAAGGTGATGCGAGAAAACGAATGTAGGGAAATTTTTTCCGCACTGCTCTCTGCAAGCGCACAAACTGTCGCACCTGGAGCAAGCGCGGCCGTTATCGCCTCGGCAGCCATACCACGGCGCTGCAATTCTTGGATGATGACTTGTTCTGCAATTCCTTTCCGCCGTCCTTCTTCAATCCAAGCAAGCGTTTCCGGAGGCGGCAGTGGGTAATTGTGATGCATCATAGAATCGAGAATAGAGAATTTGGAATATCGGAACGAAACGGCTATTCTTCATCCACTTCTTGTTGTTCAACAATCGGTGTGCCGGAAACCAGGAGTGATGCCGTCGTGTCGTCGAGTGATGCCAAACTGATTTCATGCAAGAAGACCGTCTTCTTTTTCAAAGTATCTTCGCCAAGAAATACCGATTCGATTTCGCCACCGTTCTCGACCATGACCGCCAACTCAACACCACGCTCCCCTGCCTGAATACAAACAACATCCGGCGGGCAACGGGAATCGGTCATGCGGACAAGCGTGACTCGTAACTCCCCGGCGACAGATGCCGTCTGTCCGACACCCAAAGAAAAAGTTTCGTCATAGCCAACCCGGGTATCGACCACAGGAACATTGCTGACGGCCTCTTGCGGGACAACCTGAGAATCAGCACAGCCCGCACCCAGAAACGACAAACAAAGACCGGCAACGACAAGCGAAAATAAAAACGAATCTGTCATCCTGTCTTCGAGACCCTGAGGGGTCCTCAGACCATCGAAGGGGACGGAAGGAAGGATCTTCTTCTTTTCGGTGGCTGCGCTGGTTGAAAAAAATTTCTTCATACGCTATATTCTTCATCTTTCATTTCTTTCCAAGCCTCGAATCCCCCACGCAATGTCCGCGCATTGCGAAATCCCATGCGCTGCAAACGAACGCATCCCTCTTTGGAACGGACACCGGTACGGCAATACAAGACCAATGCACGATCCTCGCGCATGCCTTTCATTTTTTCCTCAAGGACGGCGAGAGGGAAAAGGACAGCTCCTGAGATGTGTCCGTCCTCGTACTCCTCTGCTTCTCGGACGTCCACAAGATAAAAGTCTGCACCTTCGCGTTGCATCAGATCCAGCTCTTCGGCAGTGACTTCTTGTCGGACGTCCATACGCTATTGGTTTAGCGAAGTGCTCCGCCCCATTCGACGACAGAGAAGCCCTTACGAACAATCTTTGGCAGCGTGAGCGGC
>CALRHY010000065.1 GCA_943359495.1 Candidatus Uhrbacteria bacterium RIFOXYB12_FULL_58_10 | reverse complement strand
TTTGTCTGCAGTGCCCGCAAAACAGTCTTGAGCGAAGCGACCTGGCTTTCGGAAAGCGCCTCTTTTTGCGGTATTGGTGTCGGCTCCAACGAAACGTCGAGCAAATCAAAAGACATAGGAAATATGTTTATTTTTCTTTTTTTGTTTCCTTCCCGAGCCTATCTATTTGCGAGCGTAGCGTCAAGCGATTGGGTTTTGTCATTGCGAGGAGTCCGTCGGGGACGACGCGGCAATCCAGCCACGATGTTTGATCGTCGGTGTCGACTGGATTGCCGCGTCTCCAGGCGCTCCTCGCAATGACAATATCAGTAAGTCTTGCAACAAACTCTTACAATGTCCGTTCCGGCGCTGCTTGCGTTGGAGCAGCAACGCCCAATTGCGTTCGTTCCATGATTTCTGCCTCAACCGACGCACGGTCGCGACCGTATTTCAAACGCGACAACTGCTTGATTGCGGCTGCCAATTTTGGATCGCCTTTCTGCGGCGGAATAGTGTTCATGTTGAACGGGCGCGATGCTGTATTTTCGATCAATAATTTGAGATAGGCCGTGTATTGCGGCACATTGATCAAATCATAGGCGGTAAAAGTCGGTGCGAATTCCTTTTCCAACGCTTCCGCATCATCAATACCGATACGGAACAACGCCATCGTCCCAACGTTCCCGATCACCGCATCGCGGATCTTGGTATCGTTATTCTGGACCAACTGTCCCATGTATTGATGGGCGATGGTCAAACACAAGCGATATTTGCGTGCTTCAGAAAGAATGGTCGCAATCGAATCGGTGATAAAGTTTTGGAATTCGTCGATGTACAAGTAGAAATCATGGCGTTCTGATTCTGGAAGATCAGCGCGGCCAAGCGCGGCCATCTGCAATTTGGAAACGATGATGAGCCCGAGCAAGTTTGCGTTCACTTCTCCCGTCCGTCCTTTGGCGAGGTTCACCAAAAGAATTTTTTTCTTATCCATCACCTCTCGGATATTAAACGAACTGTGCTGTTGGCCGATGATGTTACGCATCATTTCGTTTTCAACGAAACGGCCGACTTTAGAAATCAGGTACCCAAGCATTTCTGATTTATGGAAATCTGAGGTCTTGGCCATTTCTTTTTCCCAAAATGCGCGCACGACAGGGTCCGTCAATTTTGCCACCCAACGCTTTTGAAAATCCGCATCAGAAAACATGCGTGGGATTTCGGCAATCGTCCCCGCAGTCGCTGGATCGGACATCAAAGTCAACATGACATTGCGCATGTTGTGCTCGAACATTGGCCCGATCATTTCCGGTGGGAACAGCTTGTAGAAGATGGCGATCATCTCCTGGACGGTCAAATCCTTCTGTTCATCACGATCCACCTCGAGCATGTTTAAACCCATCGGACGCTCAATATCTGACGGATCAAAAACAATGACGTCATCAATACGCTCGCGCGGCATCTGTTCCAAGATATGTTCGATAAGGTCGCCGTGCGGGTCGACAACACAGACACCGTCACCATTGCGAATATCCTGGAGCGCCATATTTTCAATGAAGACAGATTTTCCCGAACCGGATTTTCCGATGACATACAAATGCCGACGACGATCGTCGCGGCGGATTTTAACGGTATTTTTTTCACCGCGGTATTCCACCACACCAAGCGTCACCCCTTCATTCGGAAGATTCACCGGCGGCGCAGATTTCCGGGCGACCAACCAGCGGATGTTCGGTGTCTCCGTTGTTGGGAGCGGAAAATGATAAAAACTTGCCATCTCGTCTGCAGAAATAACCACGTTATGCCGCTCATCAAACGTCCGATAAATATATTCACGGATCATCCGCGACTGAAAGGACGGAACGACTTTGACAAACGAATTCCCGAATTCATACAAATTATATTGGGAAAAAGTATTGGTAATATTGTCGAGTGTGAGACGGGCTCGTTGCACATCCGGAGCCGAAACCACAACGCGAATGTTTGCATCCAAGCCAGCCTTCGACAATTTTTCCTGGATCCCTTTTTGCATTTCCTGTTCCGCGGGCGACAATGTTCTGCTTTGTTCTGGTGCCTCATTCCCCTTCTTCTTCTCGGACCCGCCGAACAACGCCCCGAGCAGCGTGGTACTGGCAATAGCACGCTGGACGGATTTGCCTTTTTGCATTTCTGTTGCAATCTTCGTTCCTTTGCGGCGCCACTCGCGCTTTGCCGAACGAATAACGATCTGTACCGCTGCGCCAGACGTCTTTTCGACCTTGGCCAAGGCATTCGTTAATGCGTTCAAAGGATCAGACTCAATGCTCCGAAATGTCTTCAGCGGGAAAAAGTGGTGCTTATTTAAAGTCAAATAGGAACCGGCGATAACACCTTGTGGGACAAAAAGATTGTAATCTTCCACCGCTTCGACTTGGGCATACGGGTAGAGTGCCTGGACTTGCTGGGTGATAAATTCTTCAAGGCGTTCTGGAACAGCAATATAAAAAGAGATGAGACCATCTTTGGCCACCAACTCAAAAGAAAAATCATCCTCGCGCCCAGTAAACCACGAGCTCACGCTGCGGTCTGCACGCAAACCGCCGATCGTCGCATACAACGCTTCAGCGACCGAAATATCTTCTTGGTTTTCCTGAAGCGTCTTACCGCGTTCCTGTTCGCTTTTTTTCTCCGCCGATTCTTTCGGGACCGTCACGAGCAGCACTCGCTTCTGAAACCCGCGATGTTCACGAAAACGACGGCGCAGAAAAAACCGCACCAGATACAACAGAGCGACGACACCAATCACGCCAACGACCGTCAGTGCCACGGTCACGAAGGTGTTTTGAAAACCACCAAGGGAACTCCCCTGCACTTCTTCCGTGGCAATGTCCGGAAAAGCGGTGATAGCAGCGAGCAGCATCATAGGTGTTTCTGTTTTTCCCGTTCCACCAGCGCGATGATCCGGTCTGTCTTTATTTTTGCTTCCTGTTCCAAAAAAAAGCGGTTGATGTGCGGGATAATCCGAAGCCAGGCGACCAACAGTTGCAACACTTTTTTGGCATGCACTTTTGCCCCGCCGATCATCCGCTGGATCGACGTTGCCACCACCTCACCTTGCGCCTTAAACTTTTCCCGCAGTTCCGGCGGCAAGCTGTTATAGGTCTCCCCAAGATCTTCCTCTAAAATTTCTTCAACCTGCTTTAAGACTGGATCTTTCGTGAGCTGATGAGCGGGAGCGATCGGAAGTGAAGCAGAAGCAACAGGAGACTCGCCCAAAGAATCACCCCGGGTCGTCTCCTGCATTTCACCTGTCTGCCCGCCGCTGCTTTCCGAAGTATCAAAAGTCTGCTCAGGCTGTTCAACCTGAGGAAACCGTTCTGGCGCGTGCGGTCCTCCGCGTTCTTCCATGCACTCAGTATAGCCGTTTTCTCGCCTTCCGAACAAATTCCACCACGTACCACAACACGGATCGACGTCCTGCTCCTATTGTTGACTTTTTACAAGCGTCATTCCCCCATCTTTCCCATCCAAGACACCCCAGCCCAATTTCTGCAGTTCGTCGCGAAGACGGTCAGACTCTTTCCAATCCTTGTCCGCGCGAGCCTTCAGCCGTTGTGTCAGCAATTTTGCCGCAGCTGCGGATGGTTTTTCCGCTTTCGCTGGCTTTGCAACATACTTTTTGAAATCTAATCCAAGGATTGTATCGAAACGAAGCAACGAGGCAGCCTTTGCAGCAGTCGACACATCCGCTTTGACCATTTCCCACATCACCGCCACTGCTTTCGGCATATCCAAGTCGTTCTCCAAGGCTGCAAGAAACCGTTTTTCAAAGTCTTCGACACCCCCTCTCGGTTTTTCCCAGGCGCGGACCGTTTGGCGGAGATTGTTCAATGCGTTCTGCGCAGCGTCCATCGCCTGCCAAGAAAACGTCAGCGGCGTGCGGTAGTGCGCGGAAAAACAAAACAGGCGGAACGCCAAAGGATCGTAACCGCGGTCGATGAGCGTCTGCAACGTCAAAAAATTGTCTTTTGATTTGGAAATTTTTTCGCCGTCACCAAGCACCAGAAATTCGCCATGCATCCAAAAACGCGTGAGCGGGACGCCATAGGCCGCTTCACTTTGCGCGATCTCGTTTTCATGGTGGACAGGCAAGTGGTCGATGCCGCCAGTGTGGATATCGAACGGCTGCCCAAGATATTTCCGCGACATAGCCGAACATTCGATGTGCCAACCTGGGAACCCAACGCCCCACGGGCTTTCCCATTCCATTTCACGTTTCGCTCCTTGGGAAAATTTCCACAAAGCAAAATCACTAGCATTGCGCTTTCCTGCGATCCCAATACGTTTCCCGCCTTGTTTGTCCTCCAATTTTTGCCCAGACAATTTTCCATAGCCAGGAAAAGTCGCCGTATCAAAATACATACCGTCTTTGATGCGATAGACATGTCCACCTTTTTCCAAAGCAACGACTAGGGCGATCTGTTCTTTAATGTGATCCGTGGCCCGCGGCATCTTTGTCGGTGGAAGAAGTCGCAGGCGTTTGCAGTCTGCGAGAAATGCATCGGTGTAGAAAGCAGCAATATCCCAAGCCGTCTTCCCTTCA
>CALRHY010000064.1 GCA_943359495.1 Candidatus Uhrbacteria bacterium RIFOXYB12_FULL_58_10 | reverse complement strand
GTTTTCCACCCTGTATGGCCACTTGGATCTTGGAGCAGTGCCATTGCGTATTGGTGACGCCGTATACAAAGGTAATAGGATTGCCAATCTTGGGGCGGACAGAAGCACGGAGACGGACGGCGAGCGTATGCATCTGCACTTCGGCGTCTGGCGGGGCGATGCAGTGAAACTTGCTGGCTATGTCAAAACACCGGCAGAACTTTCTGGCTGGTTGAATCCGTTTGCTTTTTTGATTACCTACGGCAGCGACGCGGCACGGAATTTTGTCTCTACAGAAACCAATTTGTTCATTCCAGGAAAAGATAGTTTTGATTCTTTGGCATTAGATATTCCGGAAGGATTGCAGATCGAGTACATTCCATCGCTTGATGCGGTAAATCTGTACACCGCGGCCGGCGAGGGTTCGGCACGCGGGCGCTCACAATTTTTCTTGCGCTATTTCAATGCTTCAGATTTTCTGACACTTGGAACGGTCACTGTTTTGGAAACACGCGAGACGACTGTGGGAAGGGAAAAGTATAAGGCACGCCAGTATCGTATCGAGAAGAAAGCGAGTGTACCTGTGTTCGCTGATCAGCCATCCTGGCGGAACGTTGAACACACGGTGACGGATTTTCGAGACAAAGAAGGGAAGACGCGGTATTGGGTGATTGCCGCGAATCCAGACGGGGACACACATATATATGAAAAACTTTTAGAGAGTGTGGAAATACCTAAAGAGTAGTTGCTGCCAAGGCATGCAAACTCTACCGCTTGAAATATTTCTGTGTTCATACCATCCACCATTCTTCTTCCGAAAGACGGCCTTCCAGATACTCCCGGCGTATATGTGATGAAGAACGCTGCCGGAAAGGTGATTTATGTTGGCAAGGCGACGAATTTGAAGCGTCGTGTGGCTTCGTATTGGCGCGAGCAGGAAGCGATTTCTCGACCGCAGGTGCGTGATCTCATTCGCGAGGTTGTTTCGATTAGCGTCGTCCAAACACCGACGGTCATTGAAGCGCTGATTCATGAAGCCAATACCATCAAGCGGTACGAGCCGAAGTACAACATCATGCTGAAGGATGGCAAAAGTTTTTTGTATTTGGTCATCACGAAAGATGCATATCCGCGACCACTCTTGATTCGTGGGCATGAATTGGAGAAGACGGGGGAGAGTCGCTATAAAGCAGTCTTTGGTCCGTACATCAATCCGACCGCACTGCGCGCTGCGTTGAAATTGATCCGCCGCATTTTTCCCTGGAGCACCTGCTTGCCAGACCAAAAGCGTTCTTGTTTTGAATACCATTTACGGATTTGCCCCGGCGTTTGCATTCGTACAATCAGCCCACGCGACTATGCCCGTATCATCCGACACGTGATTCTTTTTTTTCAAGGAAAGAAACGCGAACTGTTAGTGCAGCTTAAAAAAGAGATGGCGCTCCTTGCAAAAGCGGAACGCTTTGAAGAAGCGGCTGCGCTTCGCAGCCAGATCTTCGCACTTGAACATATCCAAGACGTCGCCATCCTGACGCGTGAAGAAAGTGATTTTTTTGGACATCCGCGGCGTAAAGATCTGGTCGTCAATGTCTTTGGGCGCGTCGAAGGTTATGACATCTCCAATATTTCCGGAACGTCGGCAGTCGGCAGTATGGTCGTCTTTATTGACGGTGAAGCGGCGAAAAAAGAATATCGCAAGTTTAAAATCCGCACCGTCAAAGGAGCGAATGATTACGCGATGCTCGAAGAAGTATTGCAGCGACGGTTTGCACGATCCTTCTTGGCAAAAAAAATTGATACTGTCATCCCAGCGAACGGGCAGCCCCTAAGGGGACCCTTTGGGTGGACCCACGATGTCGAGACCGTCCCACTGGACCTAGCCCCGACCGAACATCGGGGTTCTCTTCTGCAAGGGAATGACAAAGCAGAACAGTGGCCGCTGCCTGATCTCATCATGGTCGATGGGGGGTTGGGGCAAGTGAATATTGCAAAGCGTGTTCTTGCTGAACGGAATTTGCAGATTCCCATCGTCGGCATCGCCAAAGGATTTGATCGTAAGCAAGATCAGTTGGTCTACGACCATACCAACCTTGAATTGTCGCGTATTGTCGTTCAGTACAAAGAAATTTTACAGCGGCTCCGCGACGAGGCGCATCGGTTTGCGATTGGCTATCATCGAAAGGTGCGGAGTAAGCGAACATGATGCCATCCCCTTGAAGAAGGGGATCTGTGATATCGGTACCGATACGACGTGTTGTATCGCCGACATTCTTTTGGCGAATCCCAAAAGAACCAAAAAGATTTTGGGGTCGGGAGAACCTGCCTATCCCAAAGGGAACCCGTTGGGTCCGAACGAAGCGTCCTTCGGCAGGCAGGCTCGCTCAACGCTCCGCCAGATGCTTCGCTAGATCGCTCAAACAGGGCTCGCGCCCCCAAACCCCATTATCGGTCGACGGGGAGAGAAGGTGTTTTTTGTCCTCTTTCGTACTCTGCGCTATACTCATCGCGCAATATGCCTATTGAGACGCGCATAAAACTCTTGGTGGGAAATGCTTGGAAAGACTCCGCTATGAAAGCGTGGTTTTTTCCAGCGCTGCTCTTTTTGCTGCTCAATTGGGCGTTGTATGCGTGGAAACTTTCTTCGTTTATCGGGCACGCAGAACCGATTCCGGTGCATTATTCTATCCTGCTCGGAATCGATAAATTGCTGCCCTGGTACTGGACGCTGACCTCTCCTGTCCTCGCGACCGGCGCTTTTTTTCTTGATGGTTTTCTCGTCCTTCGGCTGTGGCATCGGCCGCAACGGGCGCTTGCGATACTCCTTGGGGCGTGGACGGTACTCTTGCTCGGTCTGTTTTTTATTTCGACTTTTTTGATTGTCTTGTTGAACGTCGGCGTGTAATTGTATGAATGGATTTGCTGTCGTTCGCGTCCTCGTCCTCTCAACCACATCATTCATCATTGCGATTCTTTGGACGCCGTTGTTGACGCACTTGCTCTACAAATATCGTTTGGGCAAACAAATTCGCGACGAAAAATCCGCGCCGATTTTTTCTAAGCTACATGCAAAAAAAGCCGGCACCCCATCTATGGGCGGCGTGCTCGTGTGGGTCACGACTGCGGCAATCGCTGTGGTGTTGTGGCTGGCTGCCAAGTGTGCGCAAGGAACGTTTGCTTCGTGGAGTTTCCTCTCCCGTTCGCAAACACTGTTACCGCTTGGAACATTGGTTGCGAGCGCCTTGGTCGGACTTGTTGATGATTACTGGAACGTTAAACGTATCGGCCCGCGCGGTGGTGGATTACGGATGCGTCATCGGTTGCTCATGTACACCGCCGTCGCAGCAATTGGCGCCTGGTGGTTTTTCATTAAGTTGGGACGTGATTCAGTGCATTTCCCTTTTGTCGGGGATCTGGTGCTCGGTTGGTGGTATCCAGTGTTTTTTATTTTTGTTATTGTTGCCACGGCCTTTTCAGTAAATGAGACCGATGGTTTGGATGGTCTGGCTGGTGGAACACTGCTTGCTGCGTTTGCGAGTTACGGTGCCATCGCATTTCTCCAAGGGCGCTATGATCTGGCGACATTTTGCGGCGTGATCGTGGGTGCATTGCTCGCGTTTCTCTGGTTCAACATCAACCCCGCTCGTTTTTTTATGGGCGATACTGGCGCCATGTCCCTTGGTGTCACACTTGGGATTGTCGCTATGTTTACCAGCGCAGAATTTTTCCTACCGGTCATTGGTCTCATTTTTGTTATTGAATCAGGTTCTGTTATTCTCCAAATTGGATCAAAAATCCTGCGTAAAAAGAAGTTGTTCCTTTCGTCGCCGATCCATCATCATCTTGAAGCATCTGGCTGGTCGGAGCCGAAAATTGTCATGCGATTTTGGGTGATTGCGGCGGTGAGTTCGGTGATGGGGCTCGTATTGTTTTTGTTGGATCGGAGCGTGTAATTGTCATCCCAATTCCTATTCCCCATCCCAGCGCCCGTTCGAGGGTCTGAGGACCCCTCAGGGTCTCGAAGACAGGCAGGGATCCACGATGTCGCTACAAGTCTCATCGTTCGCCCGACATTCTTTTAGCGAATCCCAAAAGAACCAAAAAGATTTTGGGGGATGGCGAAACTCGCTGGGATTATACATGCGCCCTCCGCGAGTTCTTTCTGCAATGTTTTTACTAAAGACATTGCACCCTGAGCCTGTCGAAGGGTTACCTAGCAACTGGCTCCGGGCAGAACCAATGAGCTCAAACAGTTGCCGTCCCCCAAACCCCCTAACGACATCGTTTTATCTCGACGTGTTCCGTACAGCCTGCTATTGTTTGTTCGTATGATGCTCAAAAAAGCTTTTTTTCGAAAATTGCAGAAAGAATACGAAACGTATGAGGCGGAACGGCGTGAGGTGATTAAAGTGGCGGGGGACGCTTTGGCACGTTCGAAGCAGGCAATTTTTGCGTTTCATCGCGATGATCGGCCAGCTGGGGAGCGATTGCTTGGTGAAGCGCGAACGTTTCAGCAGATGCTGAAGGCACGTTTTGCTCGGACGCCAGGGCTGGTTTGGGAAGGTTCGTATCGCGCAATGCTCGAAGAGTATGTCGAAGCAATGTTGTACGGTGCATTTTTGCGAGGCGAGGTTGTTGATGCGATTGACGCTCCGGGAATGGACGCAGATGCCTATCTTGGTGGATTAGCTGATTTTACCGGTGAGCTTGTTCGTCGCGCAGTC
>CALRHY010000063.1 GCA_943359495.1 Candidatus Uhrbacteria bacterium RIFOXYB12_FULL_58_10 | reverse complement strand
CGATGTTCGTTGTCGACCCGTGGATCCCTGCCTTCGCTGGGATGACAATTTTTTTGATTGCGTACATGTTCTCTTTTTAGCCGGTCTGCTAGGATGGATTGTATGATAGATATTCAACAGATTGTCCGGGAATCATTAAAAGACGGCATGAAACCAAAGCAGATTGACCGCATGTTGCATGACATGGGTTGGGAACAGGAGGGAATTACCGAAGCCATCGAGGTCTGCGTACGGGAGCAAGCGGAAGAGATAAAACATCAACCAAAAATATGATTTCTGAACTCCAACAATTCGTCCGCGATGCACTTGCAAAAGGGACGTCACGCCAAGAAATACGGCACTATCTCCAGGAAGCAGGCTGGGAGCAGGAAGAAATCGCCGCCGCACTTGATGCGTATGCTGACATTTCTTTTTCCATACCCGTCCCAAAACGGAAACCGTATTTGTCTGCGCGTGAAGCGTTCCTCTACTTGTTGTTATTCCTGACGCTGTACATCAGTGCGTACTCTTTTGGTGCGCTGCTTTTCAATTACATCAACCGCGCATTTCCCGACGTCTTGCTGCAATACGATAACGGTTCGTCACAAGCCATTCGTTCGTCACTCGCGGCACTCATCGTTGCCTTCCCAATTTTCTTTTCCCTCTCCATGTATCTCGCGCGGACGATGCAGCGGCATGCAGAAAAGAAAGCATCGAAGATTCGCAAATGGCTGACATACATCACTTTATTTATCGCAGCAGGGGTAATCATTGGTGATTTGATCACCCTCATTACCAGCGTCCTTGGCGGCGAACTGACGACGCGGTTTGATTTGAAGGTGCTGACGGTGTTGGCGATCGCGGGGAGTATCTTCGGTTATTATTTGTGGGATCTTCGTCGTGAAGAAAAGGATGTGTAACTATGCAACACCTTTCTGGACAAAAAATATTTGCAGGAGCGGTTGTCGTTGCAGTTGTTGTAGCAATTGCATACGGTATTTTTCTTGCCGGCGCTCCGTCACAAGAGCGACAAAGGAAGTTAGACGATCAACGTCTGCAGCATTTGCAACAGATCAGTAGCGCGGTCAATCAGTACTATGTCGAAAAGAAAGCGCTACCAGAAAACTTGTCCGTTCTTTTGAATCGCCCGACGGCATATTTTGAATCAGTCGTTGATCCAGAAACAAAGGCGCCGTACGAATACTTCCTCTTAGACCCACTTCAGTACCGTTTGTGTGCGGTTTTTAGCGCAACCACGAGCGACGAACCGGATTGGCGGACAATGAACCGTTCGTGGACGCATCCGGAGGGTCATTATTGTTTCGCACTGTCTGCAACAACCGGCGCTGTTGTTGGAATGGATCAGGTTGGTGTTCCACCAAAACCCTGCGTTGGTGATTGCAAGGAACCATTTGTTCCAGCATCAGATCCCATGCAAGAGAAAAGTGATATTCCCCGCGTTTGTTCGTTGATGCGCGATAAGAGCGATGGGAGTATGCATTGCATCGCTTGCCTCGCTGCAGACCCCCATTCTTGCCGCGACGCGGCGATGGATTGGGAGTTTTACGACGCCTCAGCAACACCCGGCCGTGTCGGCATCCCCTACGGCTGCTCAATGACAGAAATCGGCTGCGAATTGGTACAGTAGCCTACTCGCTTACCTTCCCTACTTTCTCTATGTCTCTCTCTATTGGCGACAAAGCTCCAGCGTTTTCTCTCGCAGACCAGGACGGTAAAATTCACAGTCTCAAAGAGTACGTGGGCAAGTGGGTGTTACTTTATTTTTATCCAAAGGATGATACGCCAGGATGCACCACCGAAGCGTGCACATTGCGCGATAGCTACGCCGGATTTAAAAAATTGCAAGCGCAGGTTCTCGGTGTCAGTGTGGACTCAGTGAAGAGTCATGGAAAGTTTGTGAAAAAGCATGATCTCCCTTTCCCATTGCTTGCTGACGAACAAAAAGAAATGGTGAACGCCTATGGCGTTTGGGCAAAAAAGAAATTTATGGGCCGTGAATACATGGGTATTCTTCGCAACTCTTTTTTAATCGACCCCAAAGGCAAGATTGCCAAAATCTACGAATCCGTAAAGCCCGCGGACCATGCCGCAGAAGTGCTTGCAGATTTGAAAGCGCTTACAAGATAAAAATCTCGCTAATTTTTATTAGCGATCGATGTCCCTAGGGGGTTTGGGGGACGGCGACTGTTTGAGATCCATGGTTCTGCCCAGAGCCAGTTGCTCAATCAGCCATGTGACAGACTGAGGAATACTGCTCTTTGTAAACTTCCAAAGAAAGAACTCGCGGAGGGCGCATTCATAGTACGAGTTTCGCCATCCCCCAAAATCTTTTTGGTTCTTTTGGGATTCGCCAAAAGAATGTCGGACACCATAGTTTCCTCTAACAATGAGGGTTGCCCTCACCCAAATAATCCTGTATAACATCCCCACTGCGCGGGTATCGTATAGCGGCTATTATGCGACCCTTCCAAGGTTGAGATGGGGGTTCGACTCCCCCTACCCGCTCCAAAGAAAAACACTCCTCGAAAGAGGAGTGTTTTTCTGTTTGAGATTTTTACTGCACAATCAGCGTCGCTTTCATGTTTGGGTGCGGACCGCAGTGGTAGGTGTAGGTGCCAGCGGCGAGAGCGGCGGTGTTCAGGGTGTAGGAGCTTTTTTGCGAGAGCAAGCCACTGTTGAATGCGCCATTATCATCGACTGCGCTGTGGGCGACGCTGTCTTTGTTCGTGAACGTCACTTTGTCTCCTTTGTGGACGGTCAGCGTGGCTGCACTGAAGGCGTAGTTTTGAATGTTGACGGTGAGGGTTTGATTTACTTTGATGCCAGTATTCGTGTTTACGACCACACTGCCATTCGTGTTGAGGTTGATGTTGACGCCTGGGTTGATCACGACGACGGTGACGACTTGGAACGAAGCAGTGACGTCAGCATCATGGGAATCTTTTGCAACCGGATCAGCAGTCTCGCTAAATGTACCGTCACCGTTGTCGAGGTGTAGCATGGCGAAGTATGTTTTGTTCGCTTGTGTTGCTAGGGCAACAGAAATCTTCGTGTGCGACCCTGCTCCAAGGAGGCTGCTTGTTGCCAGTACTGTACCGGGTTTTCCATTGTTGTCCGCGTGGATTGCAATGAATCCGGGTTTTTCGAGCGCGACAAAATCAATGATTGCCGAAGTTCCTGCTTGCTGTTTGGATACCAGCAAAACGTTGTTTCCTTCGAGGACAATCGTTGAAGGATTGCTGTTTGTGTTATCAGTCGCCACCGCGTTTGTGTTGGTCGCAGCAGTAGGGTTGCCATATATATCTACTGATGTTTGTGAGTCATCTCCAGACCAACACCCTGCGCCAGCCAATGGAATGACGAGCAGAAGGAGGAAAAGCTTTTTCATAGGATAAAAATAACGAATGAATAGTACTGTATTAACTATATTGTATACGCTTCTTGACGGAACATGTTACCTGTCTCACCCGTTTCCTCAAGGATATGGCACATATACAAGGAGTGCTTTTCTCTTTTATTTTGCGTATGATGGGAGCATTCCATTTATTGTTTGCGATATGAAAAAGCACATAGCGATTTTGGGGGCGGGGAATATGGGAACCGCGTTGGCTGTTGTGGTAGCGAAGGCGGCGCCTGTTGTGTTGTGGAGTGTCGAAGCCGATGTGGTGGAAGCGATCAACGACACCGCAGAGAACCCGCGCTACTTGCCGGGGGTGACGCTCGAGAAGAACGTACGCGCCACCGGCACATTGGCCGATGCAGTGATCGACGCGCAGGTCATTCTTGTGGCAGTGCCATCGCACGTGGTTGCATTGGTCGCGCGTTCGTTGGCACCATTGCTCAACAAAAAACAGATTGTAGTGAATGTCGCAAAGGGAGTAGATGAGACAACGCTGCAACCAATGGTCACGGTTATACGCAATGCATTGCCGCGAGGGATGCGTGGACGCGTCGCTACACTGTCCGGCCCATCGATCGCGAATGAATTTGCTTCGGGGTTACCTTGCGCAGTAACCGTCGCCGCCACAACACGTCCTGTTGCAGAGGCGGTGTGTCGTGCCTTGCGCTCGCCCCGTTTTCGCGCAATTCCTTCGATAGATGTACTCGGTACAGCGCTTGGTGGAACGTTGAAGAACATGTATGCGTTGGGGTTGGGGATGGTGGATGGGTTGCAGCTCGGGATGAACGCAAAGGCTGCCATGCTCACCATTGCGTTGCAGGAATTACGTCTGTTGTTTCAGGCACTCGGTGCCAAGCCAGAAAGCGCGTTTGTTCTTTCCGGGATCGGCGATTTGGTAGTGACTGGCATGAGTGAACACTCGCGTAATCGGCGGTTCGGGGAGGAGATATGTTTGGATGCCTCCTGCCGCATTAAAATGAAAGATCCAGCGCAAACCATTGAAGGAGTAAAAGCGGTAGCGGCTGTGGCACCTTTCGCACACAAGAAGAAATTACATCTGCCACTTTTGTTTACCATCGAGCGTGTGTTGTTTCGCAATGAAGATCCAAAAAAAGCATTGGACGCTTTTTTCGCCCACCTCTAGTGCTGTTTGGGGGAGGCTGGACGTGGTGCGTCACGCAGGATACGCTTGGTGCGTATGGACGAATTGCGCCCCATTGCCCAAGAATCTGCCCCAGAAGAACAGGGGTTTGAGCTTTCGTTGCGTCCAAAAACGCTAGTGGAGTTTGTTGGTCAGGAAAAAATTAAGGAGCATTTGGGG
>CALRHY010000062.1 GCA_943359495.1 Candidatus Uhrbacteria bacterium RIFOXYB12_FULL_58_10 | reverse complement strand
GATCACCGATTTTACCGATGGGATTGTTCGAAAGAAAGAAGCGGATATGGCGCGAAAAGTTCTTGCTCTTGAATCCGCAGCTGACACACGACCGATCGCCACGATCATTACCGACAAAGAACAGCAGATGAAAGAAGCGGCAGCATCTTTGCAGTTTGAGCTCGCAGCCATTCTCCGTGACGAGATCAAAGAATTGCGTCAGAAGACGGCTGGCGAAAAGGAGACGAAGACGAGCGGGAAGATGGGCAAGCGGGGGAAGCGAAGATAAGTTGGTTCCTCCTCTTGGGGCAAGGGAACGGAAATATTAAAAACACGTCATCCCGAGCGTAGCCGAGGGATCTTCATCTTTGACCGATGTTCGTCTACATTCTCACAAATGTAAATGATTCCGTCTTGTACATTGGTGTGACCAATGATTTGATGCGCCGCTTGGACGAGCATCGTTGCGGTGCAGCTGATGGATTCACTAAAAAATATCAGTGTACAAAATTGATCTACTACGAACAGGGAGAAAATATCATGTCAGCACTAGAAAGGGAAAAACAGTTAAAGAATTGGTCGCGAGCAAAGCAAAGAGTGGTTGATAGCAACAATGAATCCTCGATGGCAAGATCTTTCATCGCAAATCGTCGACCACGACGATTAAAAGAGGAAGATCCCTCGGCTGCGCTCGGGATGACGAATTATTTTGGATAACGACCGTACTATGCAAGACAAAATCACCATTAAAGGCGCTCGGGAACACAACTTGAAAAATATTTCCTTGGAACTTCCGCGGAACAAGATGATTGTGTTCACTGGATTGTCTGGTTCTGGGAAATCTTCTTTGGCGTTCGATACCATTTTTGCGGAAGGGCAGCGACGCTATGTCGAATCGTTGTCGGCGTATGCGCGGCAGTTTTTAGGGCAGATGGACAAACCGGATGTCGATGAGATCGAAGGACTTTCTCCAGCGATTTCAATCGACCAAAAAGCACATTCAGCAAACCCGCGCTCGACCGTGGCGACGATTACGGAGATCTATGATTATCTCCGCGTGTTGTTTGCGCGCATCGGCAAGCCACATTGTATTTTGGATGGCAAAGAGATTACCAAGATGACGGTGGAAGAAATGGTCGACGTTGTCGTCCGACGGACGATTGAAATCCATCAAGGTGATATTGCGCCATCGCCGAGTCAGAAGAAAAATTTCACCAACGAAATCACGGTGCTCGCGCCGGCAGTCCGAGGGCGAAAAGGGGAATATCATCAACTCTTGAATGATTGGTACACTGCAGGATTTTCCGAGGTGCGCGTCGATGGAAAAATGCGTTCGTTGCGGACGCAGCTAGTGTTGTCGCGCTATAAACAACATACCATTGAATTATTGATTGACCGCGTGCCGATTGGTTGGCCGGTCGAAGGGAACGTGGCGTTTCGGAAGCGTCTCGCAGAAGCGCTAGAAATTGCTCTCGATCGCGGCAATGATGTGGTGACCATTTTGTTGGATGATGGAACGGAGACGGTCGTGTCTTCCAAGTTCGCTTGTCCGTACGATGGCTTTTCGTTTCCGGAAATCGAGCCACGTTTATTTTCGTTCAACTCGCCATACGGTGCCTGTGAGCAATGTCATGGCTTGGGATTGGAATCAATTTGGTCCGAAAAGATCTGTCCGAAGTGCGAAGGTAAGCGTTTGCGTGCCGAAGCGCTGGCAGTGACAATCGGCGGGAAAAATATTCAGGAGATCACCTCCATGGCCATGGTTGATGGTGTGGCATTTTTCCGCGCGCTCACGTTGCGTCCGGTGGAAAAGGAGATTGCTGAAACTATCTTCAAAGAAATCCTGAGTCGGATGCAGTTCATGTTGGATGTGGGGTTGGATTATTTGACCTTGAATCGTGTTGCTGGAACATTATCTGGCGGCGAAGCACAACGCATCCGTCTCGCGTCGCAAATCGGCTCGCGTCTTGTTGGTGCGCTGTATGTTTTAGATGAACCAACCATTGGTTTGCATCAGCGTGACAATGCGAAGTTGATTGAAACATTGGAAGCGCTACGCGATCTTGGAAACACGATCGTTGTTGTAGAGCATGATGAGGATACGATCAGCGCATCTGATTATCTCGTTGATATCGGCCCTGGGGCTGGGAAACATGGCGGCTATATTGTTACGGCTGGCCCGACGTTGCCGCTGCTTTCTGGAAAATTCGATGCGCCAGGAATCGTCGGGAATCCAAAGAAGTCATTGACCATTCAATATTTGCGCGGCGAGGCAAAGATCGCTATTCCGGAACGACGCAAAGAATCACGCGAGAAAATCGTCATTAAAGGTGCCTCAGAAAATAATTTGCGCAATATCGACGTCGAAATTCCCTTGCGCCGCTTCGTGTGTTTGACCGGCGTTTCTGGATCAGGCAAATCGTCGCTGATGACGGATACGCTTTATCCCGCCATTGCAAATAAGTTGAATGGTACGCGCTACACCGTTGGCAAACACACTGCGATTCAAGGTTTGGAATATTTGGACAAAGTGATTGACATCGACCAGTCACCAATCGGTCGGACACCGCGCTCAAACCCAGCGACGTACACTGGCGCGTGGACGCACATCCGCGAGATTTTTTCGGAAACACCCGAGGCGAGAGAACGTGGCTATAAACCAGGACGTTTCTCCTTTAACGTTCCAGGCGGCCGCTGCGAGAATTGCGAAGGCAATGGCATGATCGCGATTGAAATGCATTTCTTGCCGACCGTCTACGTCACCTGTGACATCTGCCGTGGCAAGCGCTTTGATCGTGAAACGCTTGAGGTCAAATACAAAGGCAAGAATATTCATGACATTCTTGCAATGACCATTGAAGACGCCGATGTCTTCTTCCGCGACATTCCATTCATTCATGATAAGTTTCGTATTCTCGCTGAAGTAGGATTGGAATATCTTGAGCTTGGTCAGTCCGCAACAACGCTTTCGGGTGGTGAAGCGCAGCGCGTGAAATTGGGAACAGAACTTGCCAAACGGCAAACCGGACGAACATTGTATCTCTTGGATGAACCAACGGTTGGATTGCACTTTGAAGACGTCAAAAAATTGGTGGATGTGTTGCAGCGGCTCGTTGCAACGGGCAACACCGTCCTCGTCATCGAACACAACCTCGATGTCATCAAGTGTGCGGACTGGTTGATCGACCTTGGGCCGGAAGGGGGAAACAAAGGGGGACAGATCATTGCAGCAGGAACACCAGAGGAAATTGCGCGGAAGGCAGGTTCGTATACGGGACAGTACTTGAAGAAGGTGTTGAAGAAATAATCTGTATTCGTATGGGTGGAGAAAAGCCGTTTTCGTATGAGCCGCCACCAGAAAAACGTTTCGCGGTTTCGCCAGACGCGTATTCGCGCGAGCGCGTGCGCGTCCTCACGGAGACGCGAAAGGAGCTTGAGCAAGAATTTGGCATCCCCATTGCTTTTTCTCTGTTTGGTTCGTTGAGTAAAGGAAAACAATTGACCGAGGAATCTGCACCGGAGAGCGATGTGGATCTGACTCTTTTTTTGGATATTGACGCGCTCGAGCAGAATGCGGCCCGCCTTTTTTCTGCGGGCGGTCCTTTAGAAAGTGCATACGTTACTATTCTTCGCGAAGAAAAAATGTTTGCGGCGATGCAGATGTCTCCTCGAGAACATTGGGAACGGACAGGATTGCCGTTGAGTGCATATACACCTTTGCTTCAACAAGATGTGCCAACGCGCGCTCGTTGGTTAAGTGCGAAACGGGTTGCTTGTGCAAAAGTGGAAGAACGTCTGATGGAAGCAGAAACGGGGTATGACGATATAGCGTCGGATGTCTATGCGTTGCCGATTGCAATGACCGGGCCGCATTCTGTTGCAGGTGTGTTGGAAAAAATGTTCCTTCTCCCACCACGCGGCGGCGTAGTCTCGCGAGAGATGCGTGCTTTTCAAAATCATATCGCTCGCTTTTTTCACTTGGAGGTCGGTGGTGGATTGAAAAAATATCGTCAGGCGTTTTTGCGGGAACTTGCCTTGGCGGATCCGGCACATGCAGAGCAACAGTGGCAGATCGTCCGTAAAGCAATGGAAGAAACAGAGCGGCCGAAGACGCAGCTTGGAGATGCGTTGCAAACACAGTATCCTGAGACGCTGCACGACGCATTGGCGTACTACGGAGTGGATCTCGCCAATCGTGAGTCAGACAAGGCTGCATGAGAATAAAAAAAACAGCCCGTGATGAGCTGCCTCCGATGCTCTGTGTCCTTTTAGAACTCGACGCCTTGCACCTCGTGACACTGCAGTTTACCTCGTTCGGTGCGGACGGTGTACGTCCAAGCGACGGCGTCTTTCGAATTGATCATCGCTGTCACGGCCAGGATTTCTTCGTCATTTGACGTCATGGCATGAGCGGCGATGCTCAATTGGATCTTCCAGCCACCGGCGAACGGGCGGATGTGCACCGAAGCGACGGTTGCTATCGTTTCGGTGTCTTTGGCGGTGTGCAGGATGGTCAGCCTTGCTCCGCAAATCGTTTTGGTCTCGTACCCGGCTCCGAGCTTCCGAAGTGCCGTGTCTCCGATCGCTCGCCGCAGTGCTGGTGATGGCATTGTTACGCCAGCGTCTAGCTGCTGTGCGTAGGTATTTGTCAAGCCTTTTTCTTGGATATATGCATCTTTTTCTCTCTTCTTTTGTCATTTTCACACTCGTTGGCGCAGGGTGTTCTCCTGTTTCGTCCGTGATGCAAGTAACGAGTACTGCGCAGCAAATAACATCAGAACCGATCATGCAAATACAGGAACCGCTGGTCGTAGCTCCTCTCGGCTGTCAGATGGATTTTAAAGGTTTCGGTGAGTATATTCAGGATCGTTTTCGCGGATATCATACGGGGATTGATTGCGAACAAAGTCAGGTGGATTTGGAGATGCATAGAATCACCGAAGTCCCCGTACACGCAGCTGCTGATGGCCGCGTGACGTTTGTTGGTCGCACATCTGGATATGGTGGTGTGATTGTTTTGTCCCACATACTCGATGG
>CALRHY010000061.1 GCA_943359495.1 Candidatus Uhrbacteria bacterium RIFOXYB12_FULL_58_10 | reverse complement strand
AAGGGCTTCGACAGCAAGCAGAAGAAAACTGGATGCTCCGGTAAACAAAAGGGATGCAAAGAGTGAGCCGAGATCACCAAACAAGAGGATGCAGCAGATGAGCAGAATCATGGTGCGTGCTACGACGCGGCCGCGGGTACTGAAAGAGGTGTCGCGTATGGTATCTGCACGAATAATCGAACGGCGAATGTTCTGTTGTTCTTGTTTTAAGCGAACGATGAAATTAGCTTGTGTTGCAGGGAGGAGTGCTGCGAAGTGTATACCAAAGGTATCAACAGCTTCCAACATGCCCTTCGTGCGCTGTTCACGATGGAACCATTGATGCGCCATGGTTGCAGTGCTGGCAAGGTGAGCGCGGGCAGCATCGACGATGGTGGGCGAAGCGCCTGCACGCCGTAGTGTTTCGTATTCTTCCCCGATAGCGTCGAGCGAAGCGGAAAGTTCTCCTGGAATCTTTTCTGCTTCTTTGTAATCTGGTAATGCGCCAGAAATCAGAAAGCCCATTAAGAAAACGGTGGCAGCAATGAGCGAGGAGGTCAGAGTCGAGATGGGGAGGGGGTGGATACCGAAAGACCACAAGAGACCCTTTGCGAGCAGGAGGCCGGCGAGTAAGGGAAGGATGCGGATGATGAGGAGATATTTTCCATCAAAAAACGAAGACATATGTAGGAGGGTATTTAGGTACGGCGTGCACTTGCAACGGTGTACGTTTTTCCTTGTTTTACCTTTTTATAATTCCCAAAGACTTCGGTGAGCTGGCGTTTCATATATTCACGCAATCCGGCAATCGTCACGATGGTAAAGCTGCCGCCGATCGCAAGATGTTCTTTTGCGTCGTGAAGAAAGATGGTCAGCAGTTCGTTGCCGACTTTGGCGGGGATATTGGAGACGATGAGATCAAACGTTGTGTCGGGCACGTGGGAGAATCCGTTGCTCAATAAAGCATCGGCATTTTTCAGCTGGTTTGCGACGATATTCTTTTTTGTGTATTCAATCGCAACGACATTCGTATCAACCATGAGGACGTGGCCTTGCGGCGTCAGTTTGGCGAGTGGGATGCCGATCGCACCATACCCGCAGCCGAGGTCCAAGCTGTTTGCTTGCGGACTCACCTCCAATGTTTCAAGAAGCATTGCCGATCCTTCATCAATTTCCCGCGGACAAAATAATCCCCACGTGCTGGAAAAAACAAAGTCCATACCGCGCAGTCTGGCCGAAAAGTGGATGTCTTTCTTTAGCTCTTTCCAGTTTTTTTGTTCCATGGAGGTATTGTAGCAAATGGGATGAGGTTATCTATGAAAAGGAGGATCGTCCGACATTCTTTTGGCGAATCCCAAAACACTTCTCTGTCATTGCGAGGGAAGGTGCCGTACCTGACCGTGGCAATCCAGTCGGATCGGTAGGGCGCCTCGATGCCCGACTGGATTGCCACGTCGTCCCCGACGGACTCCTCGCAATGACAATATTTTTTTAAGTGCTCGAACAATCGCCGTCCCCCAACCCCCCCCTAACGATATCGGTGATGTCGCAAAAGAATGTCGGACGAACTCTATTGTCTTCCCTGTATTCACTCCGTATCATGAAGAGGCTACTCGTTCTTCTTTTTTACATGCATCGTTTTCACAAACCCATACTGTGGACCGCGCTTGCGTGCGTGGCGGTTTTTTGTTTTTGTTTCATTGTCTTTTTTCGGGGCAGTGATTCAAAAGCAGTCGCCGTTCAGCCGACCATAGAGATGGTTGCGGTCGCTGCGTCAACGCCGTCGTTGCCAACGACGCAACGTATTCCAATTTTGGTCTACCACAACATCCGTACATTTTTGCCGCACGAATCTGTTGCCGATAAAGTCTATACTGTTGAACCGGACGTTTTTCGCACACAGATGCAGTATCTGAAAGACAACGGCTATACTCCTGTTCCAATGCGTGCGGTCTCGGACTTATTTGAAAAGGGAACAGCGCTTCCTGAAAAACCTGTCGTTATTACCTTAGACGATGGGTGGGAGAGCCAGTATACGAACGCGCTACCTGTGCTTAAGGAATTCGGTTTTCCTGCAACGGCCTACATCTACACCGTCGTTATTGGACATCGGCGTTTTCTGGCCTGGGATCAGGTGCGTGAGATGCAGACGCAGGGGATCGAGATCGGTGGTCATACAAAAACGCACGCCTATCTGACGCGTATCACAGATCCGGCTATCTTTGTTGATGAAATTGTCGAAAGCAAACGCGTAACCGAGGAGAAAATTGGGACACCGATCACTGCCTTTGCTTATCCGTTTGGCTTGTATTCTGATGCTGTCGTTGCTGCAGTGAAAGATGCGGGATATCGTACCGCGCGGACGATTCGGCCTGGGATTGTACAGACTGCGGATGCGCTTTTTACTCTACACGCCTCGCTTATTCAAAACGACATGAAGTTATTTGTTGCTGCCTTGGAACGAGAATAGTAGGTCGGTATGAGAAAATTTGTCATCCTGTCTTCGAGACCCTGAGGGGTCCTCAGACCCTCGAAGGGACGGAAGGAAGGACCTTCTTCTTTCCGATGGCTGCGTCTGTTTAAAAATTTTTCTTCAATACTCCAGCCGCGGACGGACAAGCGCGGAAGCGGTTTTCTCAGTAGAAGATCCTTCACCTGGTTCAGGATGACAATTTTTTTCAAAAGCGCTTTATAACGGTAATCGCGACAGGTCCCTCGTTTTTGGAACCTCGTGGCAATTCCGGCAGCGTGCTTCGTAGAGTTCATCACCGCCAACGACGATGCGGGGAGAATCATGTGGTGCAGGTGCGTTGCCGATAAGTCGCTGAGTACGAATTGCTTGCTCACCGCAACGGACGCAGACTGCGGTCAGTTTTGCAACGAGATCAAACGGCTCGCCACGAAAATCCGTATCGAGCCCGGCAGCAATCACGCGGACGCCTTGCTGGACAAGAATGCGAACGATGTCGAGGAGTCGTGCGTCAAAAAATTGTATTTCATCTAAACCGACCACTTGCTGCGCCGTTGTGATTGCCGAAAGAATTTCGTCTGCCGTGTGGACACTGACCGCGCGGTGGGTCGCCCCGTCGCGCGAAGCAACTGCCGCCTCACCACTCCGCGAATCAATTGCCGGTTTGCAGACCACCACAGACTGTTTTGCAATCGTCGCCCGGCGAATACGCCGGATCAGCTCTTCGCTTTTCCCAGAAGACATGCAGCCGACAATCACTTCAAGTGTCCCGTGAGGCATATCGATAAGAAAAAGGGTGATGCGAGCAGGATAGTCGTCCTCGTGTTGAAAGACAACTGTGGGTATTTGCGTCGGGTATATCCTGTGTTACAAAGAGGCTATGTCAAAAAATGAAGTACTTTTTTCCATTCGTACCTTTTGGGACGGCACGCCTTGCAACGAGCTATCTTTGTTTGGTGACGTCCGTCTTGTTCAGACCGAAGAAGGGATTGAAATGACCGCTCGGTTACCGCATCAGTTGCAGCCAAATATTCCCGATGCACCCATTGGAACGCGCGTCGCGAATTTGTGGGAGTATGATGTTGTTGAATGTTTTTTAGTTGGGACGGATAGCTATTTGGAAATCGAGTTGGGGGCAGGTGGTCATTTTCTTGCACTGGGCTTTTCTGCACCACGAGTCCGCAGAAACGAGTACACGGACTGGAAACCAGACATCGCATATAGAAAAGATGCTGGGGACGGCACGTGGGAATCACGCGTATTGATTCCAAACAGCATGATTCCAGCCGGCCTCCATTCCGCAAATGCCTTTGTGATCTGCGGCAATTCCTTCCTGTGCTATCATGCGCTCCCAGGGCCACAACCCGATTTCCATCAACCAGAACGCTTTCCTTCACTGTCTTTTTCTTCGTATGACGCCTGAACAAATCCTTTCCTCATTTGGGTTGTCGGACATCGAGAGTGTCCAGTCTGTTGGGGATGGAAATATCAGCCAAACATTTTCTGTTGAAACGGCTGCTGGGCGTTTTATATTGCAAAGGATTGGAGCAGTCATTCCAGATGTAGCGATCCAGGATATGGCTGTTGTGACCGACGTGCTTGCAGCGCAAGAGTTGCGTGTTCCGGCATTGTTGCGCACTGCTTCTGGCGATCTTTTTGCTCGAGACGACGAAGGTGCACGGTGGCGCGTTTATCCGTGGATTCCTGGGCGTGTCGTGAATGCACTGCCAGATGCTGGTATGGCCAAAGAGGCCGGACGCATGGTCGGTGTTTTGCATCGTGCGTTTGCCGAGATGCACTATCAGCCGCAGGGAAGCATTCCACATTTTCATGATACGGCGTTTATCGTGGATGAACTACGCAGTGTCGAGGCGCGGTTGCCCACCGAAGCGCTTCGTCGCGTTGCGCAAGATATTATTGCGACGCTGCCTGCGCTTCTTTTGGACGATGCATCTGCCGGCGAACCGCGCATGTTGATTCATGCAGATTTAAAAATCAGCAACATCGTTTTCGATGCTGTCGGTGCGGCAGTTGGCGTGATTGATTTTGATACCTTGCTCTGGCACTACCGGGCGATTGATCTCGGTGATGCGTTCCGTTCTTGGTGTAATCGGACGGCTGAAGATGATGTCAACGCTACTTTCGATGTTTCTTTTTTTAACGCTGCAGAAGAAGGCTATGCAGCTGGCTGGGGAAAACCTGTCATAGCTAAAGAGCGCGCCGTGCATCTTCGTGCGACAAAGCAGATCACCCTCGAACTCGCCGCACGATTCTTGATTGATGTCGTCCGTGATTCGTACTTCGGCTTTGATGCAACACGCTATCCCGATCGTCGCAGTCACAATATCGCGCGAGCACTCGGGCAGTACCATCTTGCAGGGACGATACCGGCGGAATAAGAAATTTTACTTTTACATAGAATATAAAAATCCCCCTTACTCAAGGGGGATTTTTTGATCTGCTACACCACACTCAACAACACTGCGAGTCCGATCAACAACAGCGTGTGGGCGATGATGGATGGACGTTGTACTTGGATTTTGATGAGGACGTTCAGCAAGAGTGCACCGCTCAGGAAAATGATGGAGATGATGTAGA
>CALRHY010000060.1 GCA_943359495.1 Candidatus Uhrbacteria bacterium RIFOXYB12_FULL_58_10 | reverse complement strand
CCACAATTGTTCAACGTCGCAGTAATAGTTGCGTCATCGATGTAGGTATCAAACAACTCTTTCTTAAAGGTAAGTCGTACATTATACGCGCGTGTTCGGAGTTGATTTGCCTTGACCGCAGTACTATACGCTCCAGTCGTCGTGATTTTGATCCAGTACGCAGTAGTACCGTTCACCTTACCTGCCGCATACCAATCTTGTGGACGAGTAAAAGAAACGGATGTTTGACCACCAGAGACTGCTGTTTTCAAATTTGTATCGTTGCTTGGACTGGTGACGGTGAGGGTCTTGTAGGTATTTGCAATAAAAAAACCACTCACATACTCGTATTTCAGTATTCCACCGAGGCCATTGCTTGCGCCCCACGTCCCCACATCAAGATACAAGGTGTCGAACGGTGATTTCATTCCGATATAGAGCACGTCATTCGCAGCTGTTGAACCAACCGTCACATCATTCGCCGTCGTGCTGTTTGCTGCAGCCGTAACATCGGTGTAGACGCCGCCTGAATAGCGATAGGCGTAGTCAATCGCCGCATTGCCAGCTAATGGTGTGCTGGAACCGCCACCAAATGCCAAGGCTGGCATGGTTTGTCCAAACGAAAGGCTGACTGCAATAACACTAACCGCTACCGAAAAAAAACGTTGATGCGTGTGGGAGAGTTGCATAATCAGACGTTAAAAATTCTGTGAGATATTCGGTGCGGCCGCTTGCTCCGTTGCAGCAACAAATTCCGCAGAAGCATTCACATCCGTTCCAAAAGCATAGTTCGTGAAAAAGGCATCAGAAATATCATCCACTTTTTTGTTCCAATCAGAACCGTACAGGCCACTGGCCGCAGCCTCTGTCTTTACCCAACGTAATACTCCCCCTTTGGCGACAACGTAGACGGTGTTCAACGATTGGAACTTAACCATCTTAATGCCCGGACGGTAATTCACTGCTTTTCCAAGACTAAACGAGGCCATGGTTTGAGAAGAAACGACGGTCACACCGGCAAAATCCGTATACCACGAAAAGTAGACTTTGCTATTTGGAAAGGCGTGGCGTTTACAGTCTGTGCCGATGTAGTAGACGGCGGTGTCTGCTTGCGTGCTTGGATCGGCATCATCGGGAAGTTTCACTAGTTTCCCTGACGTAATGGATTGCTGACAGGAAGCAGCAGGACCTTCGACAGGCGGAGCTGGCGGCACCGAAGGATCTGACGGTGGAACGACAGGCTGCACAGGAGGGACCACCGGTGCGCTGTTGCTGAATTGAACACTGACGGATTGCGTCAGGAACGTACTGTCAGCAAAAGCAGAAATGGTAATGGCCCCCTCACTTGTCGAGCGCACCGCTAGCTTTGCAACACCAGATGCATCCGTCATCACCGCAGAAGGCGTCACAGTAAGGCCGAAGAGTACTCCAACCAGTGTGACGGATTTCCCCATCAGCGGCTGGCCCCCGGCATTACGGACAGTAACAGTCACCGTCGCAGCACTTGTCCCATCGGCAGCAACGATAGCTGGAGCAATGGAGACGCTGGATTGTGAAGCAGAAGGATTCGGATCGTTCATGACAGGATTTACCCCTGGCGTCAGCGCTGCAGTAAACGAATTGAGTTTGCCAGACGTTACGACCGCAGTTCCAGTGAATGCGGCATATCCCGCAGCAGAGACAGTGTAAGTGTACGTCCCAGACGCCAAGGCAGCGCGCAGGAAACCAGAGCCATCTGATGTCCCGCTCGCGTCTTTCGTTTGGCCTATTTTTGACTCATCATCAGCAATCACAGTCATCCCCGCATCGGTGTAGACAGTCACTGCAGCGCTCACAACTGGAGCGCCACCACCCATCACTTTGATCTCCGCATCACGACGCAACGGCGTACAAAAAGTGATGTCGGCAATATTTACGGAAGAACATGGTGGGTGCACGCTTCCGATTCCACCATAAAACGTATCAAAGTAGGCGATACCAACTTCGGAGGGCACCACGTTTTGATACACCGGATTGATTCCGTTCACCACATCTTCAGTGACGTAGCCCACGCGTGTCACGGTAATTTTTCCCGCAACACCAACCGGTTTGGTTGCGTAATACGTTCCAGCCAACGTACCTGTCCCCGCAGCTATCGGCATGCCGTTCCAGGCAACCGTCGCATCAGGAATACTGTTACCCACTTCGTCGTACAATCGCATTTCGATATTTTGAGGCAAATGGACAGCGTTTAGTGTCCAATCACTGAGTGTGGTTGTGAGATTGTTTATAGAAATCCCTGCAGATCCGAAGTTTGGCGGATCAAAGAACATGGTGCAGTTGCCGCCATCGGTACGGAGCGCGTAGTAATGGATCCCATTTCCAACATTCCATTCGCCGTAATATTGACTGCTCGTACAGGTAAAGTAGGAGGATGGTGCCAGTGCGGTTATCCACAGTGCTTCCGAATATTGTTCAGCAAGTTTTATGACAGCGTTATATGCACGCGTCCGGAGCTGGTTTGCTTTGACAGGAGTGGTGTACCCGCCCGATGTCGTAATCCGTACCCAATATGCCTGCACGCCGTTTACTTTTGCATTCGCAGCAAAATCAACAGGCGGGGTAAACGTCAGCGTCGTCATCCCACCAGAAACTGCTGTCTTCAAATTCGTATCTCCGCTAGCGCTCGTGACATTCAGAGAGCTATAGCTCGTCACAACATTCCCACCCAATCCAGCAACAGTTGTCCCGTACGCAAATTGCAACGCTCCTGCGCTGCCAACACCCCACGTCCCCACATCAAGATAGATGGTGTCGAACGGCGATTTCATCCCGACATACAAAACATCGGCGGCCAAATTCGAACCGACTGTTACATCGTTCGCCGTCGTGCTGTTTGCTGCAGCTGTGACATCAGTAAATACGCCGCCCGAAGAGCGGTACGCGTAATCGATCGTTGCATTCCCTCCGAGCGTTGCCACCGGGACTTGCCCCGGACCATTGCCGCCGCTCACCGCAAACGCGGGAAGACTGGCAAGAGAAAGACTGAGCGAAAGGACGCCAATCGCGACACGGCGAAGACGAAATGTGTGGGTGTGCATAATGCCAACACTATAACACAAAAAACTCTCATTCTCTCCATTCATTTTTGCTCAGGCCTCAATTTTCAATGACACACGCAACTCTTCTTTTGCAAAAATATGTTCACGCTTCCGCACTGCAGCTTTGAGTGGCAAAAGATAGGTTCCAGATTTTGTGTCAGGAAAAATAGATGTGTTCCAAGTGGTTTTTCCAATCGTCACGGCGACAGGCAGTGATCCCCAACCGCGTTTCTTTTCGTGAAATGCTTGTTTGATTCCCGCAGATTCTTTTTTTGGAACAGAAAGAAAATGCCACGCCGCAACACCGGGATACACCCAAACGGACGCCGAAAATTGATAGCGCCTCTTTTGCATACTACGGCATCGGGCACGTGCTCTTCCCCATCGCTGCGTACAAGCCACACCAAGAAAATGCCGCTTCAAAAAAGCAGAACCCTGCAGCGAACAAAAGGAATGGGCTCCACGAGGTCGCTATCGCCAACAGGAACAGACCGAGACCGAAGCCGGCGCGCAACAAGCGATCAGATGTGCTGATATTTTTTGAAAGCCGACGCGTTGGAGAAGTGCGTGCAAATTTCTTCAGGAGAAAACGATAGAGAAACCCAAACACTCCGGCCAAGACGAACATCACGAACACATACCCAAAGCCAAATGGCGACAAGAGAAAGCTGATCGGTGACTCGTTAAAGAAGTCTTTTTTGATCTGCGGAATCAGGTGCAACGCATTCACACTTTCTTTCGCATCAAACAATTCTGCTTCGCCTATCGCCAAAGAATACTTACTGTCGTTATTACTACTCCACACCCGCACCTCATACTCCCCCGCTTCCGCAGTTGCTTTGTACTCCGGCCCCTCCCAATACCAATTACGGCCAAACTCCTCCCAAAAACGCGTCCACGCAAACGTCGTGCCATCAAGCACCGCGAGCGGGTGTTCTGCGTCGCCATCTTTGATGATGACTGCGGACACATCCTTTTTCTGCCCAGCGATATCTGGAACCAAAACATTCACATACAACGCAAATGGTTTCGTTGCACTGATGCGATAGACCTGCGGTTCACCAGACAATTGCGCGTAATATGCTTTTGAGGTTTCCGGATCAGTCACGATCGTCACTGCGTCGGTGGTGATGCGTGGTTGGTGCGCAGATGCAACTACTGGAAGAAGAAAGGCAAGCGCACAAACAGGAAGAAACAAATATTTTTTCATAGCGTTTTCAGGTTATACAATCAACTACAGCTCAGCCGCACTAAAAAGCACGCGGAATGCACGGCACCAAATAAGGACCTTTCCATATTTTTCTAAATCGGTCCCAGCAGGAATGGGATAATTCACTTCCCCTTCCGTGGCACGTATCGGGCCAAGGTCGACAATATCCCTTGCATCCAAATCTGATGCCAAATAAATGCGCAGATCCGGCCCATTGATTGTTTTCAATTTTTCAAAGCGTAGGATCCGTTCCTCTCCGGTTTGAACCACCAAGACTGATCCTTCTACCTCATGGGCGTGCGCAACCAAGGATGCTTGTTTCAAAATGACTGGCTGGACAACTATTGGCGATGCCTCACCCGTCTCGGACGCTGCCGTTGCCTGTTCAGCCCCTGGGAGCGTGTCGTGCATCTCTACCGTTCGCCAAAGGGGAGAGATAAGCCAATATGCAACGCCGAGCCCAAAAATACCGGCCAGTAAAAAAAGTTTCTTTTTCATATACTCGTAGCGTACACGATACCGAAGAAACCTGCTTCCCCAGGCAACAAAAAAGCAGCGTCGTCCAAGCGCGCTGCTTTTTTGAGAGCAAAAATTATTTCGAATCCCACACTCCCTTAAACCATAGCTGAAGTTTGTGCAGTTTCCTGTTTGGAAAAAAGAATAAACTCATCTTTTGTTATAGTTTTTTCACAACCTTCGACATATTGAAAGATCCGCCATTTATCGTCTCGCAAGATCGGCAAATAGAATATCTGTTCAGTTAGTTTTGATGCCTGCTTATATGCTTTTTTT
>CALRHY010000059.1 GCA_943359495.1 Candidatus Uhrbacteria bacterium RIFOXYB12_FULL_58_10 | reverse complement strand
TGAATCGCTTGGTCGGCTGTATGTCCAGGAGCGGCAATGGAACGAAGCGCTCGAAGCATTCCAGTTTTTGCTGCGTATGGATGCGAACGACGCCAGTGCATACGCGAATTTGGGCGAGCTTGCCGTTGCTCAAGATAATGTGACTGAAGCAATCCCGCATTTTGAGAAAGCGGTCGCCTTGAAGCCTGCGAATCCGCAGCTCCAAGCATTGTTGCTGGATGCGGCGATTGAAGCGAAACAAAAAGAGTTGGCGCGAGCAACCTTTGGTCGGCTCAAAGAAATCAGTCCACAGTTCCTACGCCTTTCGGAATTTGAAGAACGCCTGCGAACCATGTAGGCTTCCAGCGACAACCTGCCGTTGTAGCTCAGTTGGTAGAGCATCTCCATGGTAAGGAGAAGGTCACCGGTTCGATCCCGGTCAACGGCTCCACTCGACTCCATGCAATTGTGTTGCATTCCGCTCGTGGCCTTCGGCCAGTGATGGGAAATGCAAACCATTGTTTTTGTAAGGAGTCGAGTGTTCTGAGTTAATCGAAGAGCACGCCACGGGTGGATACCGAAGTGGTCAAACGGGACAGACTGTAAATCTGTTGGCCTTGTGCCTTCCAAGGTTCGAATCCTTGTCCACCCACCACAGGGACTTTCGTCGCATGTGCCTGAGTAGCTCAGTTGGTAGAGCAACGGTTTTGTAAACCGTAGGTCACCGGTTCGAGCCCGGTCTCAGGCTCAGCCGACGGGGGACCCTTGCGTTTTTTCGTAGCTTTTGGTAGGATTGCAACACTTTTGATTTCATTTGCGCGCGTATGTCTCAGGATAATTTGATAAAAATGGAGTGTACGAATTGCCACCGGGTCAATTATTATTCGCAAAAGAATAAAAAAACCCTCAAGAATCGCCTGGAACTTAGTAAGTTCTGCCGCTGGGATAAGAAACACCAGGTGCACAAAGAGACAAAATAACCCTGTCTTGAAGAAAAACCCCGCTTGTAGAATGCGGGGTTTTTCGTCTGTCTTTGTTATAGTACGCGGTTTTCAGTCGTATTCGCGAGCAAGTGCCACCACGTATCCGCACCACTCAAACGAACAAGTCCAAGTTCGACAATGACCAATTCAAACAGCTCATTTGCAACACCGGCGGACAATTTCCCTCAATACCAAGAGTTTCAGGCTCAGTTGTTTCTTTATAAAAAACCATATCAATTCCGAAACAATCCCGCCCCCAACAAGATGCGTCATGAAAGTGGTGGATGATCCTTTTCAATTTTTAATCCAAGAAAACTCAGAGGCGTCCAGAATGGGGTGGGCGCATACACGGTATTGACACAAATAAGAATTTCGAGTAGGGTTTTTCTACCTCAAACAGCAAATAGATGCTGGAGAGAATCAACGGAGTCAACGTGAAGATCAAATCCCTACCGGTCCTTTTTCAATTTTCGATCCTCCTTTTCGGCGCCATGGGCTGCGCCGAACCATGCCAGTCCGACAACGACTGCGGTGACGGATTCAAGTGCAGTCAAGACAAGGTGTGCGTCAGCAACGCCCCACCAGGCGGCAACAGCAGTACTGCTGCTACCAGTGGCGGCAACAGCAGTACTGCTGCTACCAGTGGCGGCGGTGGTGAATGCAAGGAGGCGCTCATTACCGTGGACGTCTTCCCAAATAACGCCAGCTTCAACAAGGTGGGGAATAGTCCAGGAGAGGTTCTGTGCGTGGCGGACATAGAAACGCCGCAACAGCCCTTCTACGGGGTCACTTTTCAGGTGATCAACGTCGGAAATACCCCAATCAAAATCATCCCAGGTTCATGCTGGGTACCTACCCCCGGTAGCTCATCAGCTACGTGTACGGAAAGCAGTACCCTCGGAGGATACTTGGTCGATTGTCCGGTAAACAACCAACCGGGATTGCAGACGACAAATGCATCACTCGTCTGCGACGTCGCGAACGTCAATTTCGATTCGGCAACTGACACAAGCATCGTCGCCGTAGAAGTGCAGGAGGGATCCTGCCCAGCCGAGTTGGATAGCGACGAGTACCACGTCCAGGGCGTAGGCTTCTAAGCAACATCACGTCCGCAGAGCACTTTACTCACGATCTTTCGCCCCTACCAACCCGTATGTAACGAACGAGCCTCGGCGCACGTGTGCCGTTTCTCGCTTTGTCACGTACGGGTGCTTTTTTTAAAACAGGGACTATCTTATTTCCTCAATATTTTCTTTTATTCTGCGCAGTAACGGAATAGAAACCGAACCACTGTGCTTGACGCTCGCTTCTCGTTTTCGTGCGGTTCTTTCTGAAAGATAGGCTTCGTAGTAGACAAGACGGAATGGGAGATACGGACGGATTGAATCAGTCTCCTTGTTGTTGTGTTGCTGCAATCGAAGACGCAGATCATCCGTGGATCCTTTGTAGAAATAGTCCGGATTTTGCAAACTTTGAAGAACGTAGAAATACCACATAGGTACTTCTATCGTACTTACCACAGCGTCCGATAACCACGTGACCTCCCACTTGTCAAGATAGTCACTCATGTCACACGCCGTACGTGTGACAAAAAGGGAAAATCTTCAATGGTGGCAGGCCACGTCGCTCGCGAGCGACGTGGCAGGGGCGGTAGGAATCGAACCTACGATAAAGGTTTTGGAGACCTCTGTGATACCATTTCACCACGCCCCTGTAGTGGAGGAGAGTGTAGCCTATCTGCTATAGGGAAACAAGATCCTTAGCTCCCTCCAGCCTTTGTACCCGCAATATATAACCGCTCCACCTTTTTTCGCGCCCACGGCGTCTTTCGTAAAAAGACGAGGCTTGAGGAAATGCTCGGGTCACTTTTGAAACAGTTGATTTTGATGCGCTGCCCCAGTTCTTCCCAGCCGTATTGTCGAACCAAACACTCAAGCAATGCTTTGAGCGTGACACCGTGCAGTGGGTCGTTGGAAACGTGTATCATGTAACAATCCTATACTATTTATGGGGTTTTCACGAATGTGCATTCTTCTTGCAACAAACAACCCAGCAAAAGTAGCTCGAGTTCGTCAGGTACTTGCCGGGCATCCTATGGAAGTGTTGACGCCGAGTGATCTCGGGATCGAATCCATTGTAGTCGAAGAGGGAAGTGATATTGTGTGGAATGCGGAGGAAAAGGCGCGAGCTTATGCTGAAAAAACCTCTCTTCCTATTGTAGGAATGGACTCTGCGTTTGTTGTGGATGGCGAAGCACTTTGATCCTGTACAGGTGCGTCGGAATGCGCTTGTTGGACGCGACGAGGCAAGGATGACGCAGAAAGAAATTGCGGACGCAATGATCGCTTTTTATGGAAACATCGCAGAAAAACACGGTGGTGCCGTTTCGGTGTGTTTTATTGATGTGTTTGTTGGTCTGTTTCCAGATGGAACGCGACGTGAAGAACGCGATGCACGACCGGCAGTGTTGACCGCCGACGTCCACGACCCTGTGAATCCATATTTTCCTCTCTTGTCGATATGTATTCCAAACGTTACGGGGAAGTATGGCTCTGAACAAACAGCGGAAGAGGAAATGAAAGAATTGCGACCATATCGTGAGGCCTTGGAGCGATTGCTCGGACTTTGAGTGTTTTTGATAACCCCCCTTTTTGTATGCCAGGAGAATTTGGTGGACATTCACCGGACTTTGATAAGGCCGCAGCAGCAAGAATGAGTCGTGAATCTGTAGACGCCGCGCTCGAGCGAGGAGAAAAAATTTTTGACGGGAAAGACCTGCGAGATCTTGATCTTGCCGAACTTGCCCTTGTTGGCGCGTCATTTCGCGGTACGGATGTGCGTGGGTTGCGGCTCCGTCACGGAAAGGGAAAGGGAATCGAGGACGAGCCAAGGACAGATATCTCTGGAACGGATTGGACAGATGCAGTGTTTGCGGACACGGGTGAAACAGCATTCCGTTATGTGAACGCAGAAAACGCAAAATTCGGTTTCTCTGAACCACTCAACGAACGTCGACTACGATTGGCTGCAAAAGGAACTTTTGGCCCTGAGGAAGTTGGTGCGTATTATGGGTTTGATGGACGTGCCGGCGTGTTTCGTGGGACGACGTGGAAAGAGATTGATTTTGGTGGCACCTTGGATGAAGAGGGAAATCCCATTGAAGGTGATATTGTCGAAGCGCTTTTTGCGCAGGCAGACCTTTCGGATGCGGCTTTTATTAATGTTGACCTGACGGGGATTGATTGGAGCGATCGTGTTCTAATAGAAAAGATAACAATCCAAGATCCATTCTCGTTACGTGGTTTGACGATAACTCCGTCACAAGTCGACGCTTTAGCAGCAGGTATAAAAATCACACACGAAGGCGATATGGACGCATGGAAAACAGAGCGCCAAGACAAGGGCGACGCGAAGGCGTTGCAAGAATTTTTTGGCGTCATCATCGTTTCTCCTAAGGAAGAAGAGTAGGGGGGTGTTACCAACGCCGATCGGCATGGTATCGCCAAGAAGAAATATTCACCTTTTTCCTTATTTCATATGGAAAAGAAACTGCAGTCACATGAGTCGTCGCATTGGGGTGAAGGGGCGGCGTTGGCACTTGGGCTCGCTGCGGGCGTTGCGGCAGGACTCTTCTTGCGGTCAAAAAAAGGCAAAGAGCTGACGGATGACGCCAAAAAAGCCGCTCTGTCCCTCCACAAACAAGTATTGAAGAAAGTAAAAACGATCCAGCATCTCAGCAAGGAAAAATACGGTGAGGTGATCGATGAGCTCGTCGATGTCTACGAGAAAACGGCAGAGATGGCGGATGGGGAGATAAAAACATTGAAAGCCTATTTGCTTGGGCAATGGGAGGATGTCCAATCGGAGACAGAAGAGACAATGGAAAAGACCAAAGAAAAGGTGGCGTAAAAGTTTGTCTAAAATCCTCCCATCCCCTTGTCATTCGACCCTGAGCTCATGGCCGAAGGGAAGAAGGGGATCCACGATGTTGGTGTCGACCCGTGGATCCCTGCCTGTCTTCGAGACCCTGCCGCTCGAGGCTCTGAGGAGCCCTCAGGCTCTCGAAGAGAGGGGTCCTCAGACCCTCGAACGGGCGCTGGGATGACAAGAAAGGAAAGTGTATGCC
>CALRHY010000058.1 GCA_943359495.1 Candidatus Uhrbacteria bacterium RIFOXYB12_FULL_58_10 | reverse complement strand
AATACGCATTCTGGCCATTCACGTCTGTTTTCACCCAGTCCGTTGGAGCGGGAAAATCAAGTGCGGCCAGTGCGCTCGGATCACCTGTGGTAAAAAAGGTATTCTGATCTACAACGTTGCTCAGCGCAGTAAACGTATTACCCGCCGTGGAATATTTGTAATTCAATGTTCCACCGAGACCATAATTGACGCCGGAAAAATCCACGGAGTCAAAAGGAACTTGGGCTCCCAGGTAGAGGGCGGATGAAGTCAAAATTGAGTTGATAGCGCCAACAGGGACGTCAGCAATCGCCGCATCGCTCGCTTTACTCGTGTAATCAGTAAATGTTTCGTTAATGAACGTAACGCCTCGATATACGAAATTAAAATGAGACGGCAAAATTAACGCATCGGCCTTTTGTGGACGAAACGAAACTCCGGAAAGGACCACGGCAAGGGCGAGCATGATGTTGCCCACGCGACGAAACGAGTGATGCATAGTTTTGGATAAATACCTCTGTAAAGTGAATTCAGACTGGGCCATGACTTGCATGGACTTTTGAATAAATGAAGGGAACCTTGCTTATATACTCATAAACACTGGGACAGATGGGGTTACATCTGAAACGTTGTAAGATACCATCTTTTTAGGAATTTGTCAATGGTGTTGTACAGAAAAAGAAGTCCTTTTGCAAGTTTTCCAACAAATACCGGTTTTAGGTCGAAAGCCCGACTTTTTGACGCACTTCTTTCACAGTCTGCTGGGCCATTTTTCGGACTTTTTTGGCGTTCGTTGCAAGCATCCGTTCGAGCGCCGCTGGGTTTGCCAGGAGCTTGGCCCGACGCGCCCGGAAAGTGGCAAGGTGGTCGGCAATGCGCAGGGCCAGCAGGTCTTTTAACTCACTATATTTCAATGAACCGTCTTGATACGCCCGTTCCATGATGGCATCGTCTTCGGGTGTTCCGAACTCGTGGAGGAGGGTGAATAAATTTTGTACACCCGCGCTCTTCTTACTACGGTCCGTCACCGGACCCATATCTGTTACCGCACGGCGCAACTTCTTTTGAATCTCTTCTGGTTCGTCCATGAGCGAGATGTAAGAACCAGGAACAGACTTTGACATCTTCTTTTCTGGATCAAGCAAGCCCATGACTTTCGGTATTTCAGTAAGCAGCGGCTTTGGCTCGGGAAATGTTTCGCCAAAACGGTTGTTGAAAAAACGTGCAATATCGCGCGTCAATTCGACATGCTGTACTTGGTCAAGACCGACAGGAACAAGCGATGCTTTCGGTAACAAAATATCTGCAGCCTGCAAGACAGGATACGAAAACAGCCCCATGTTGATATTCTCTTTTTGGCGCCCAGATTTGTCTTTAAATTGGGTCATCCGTTCGAGGAAAGCGACGGGCGTGACCGTGTTGAAAATCCAAAAAAGTTCCGTCACTTCGGGAATGTGCGATTGGACGTAGATCGTCACCTTCTTCGGATCAAGCCCGGCAGCCAGATATTCTGCTACCAGAGTCAAAATTTGTTCCTGACGCTCTTTAGGGTCGTAGTTTTCGCTCATTGCGTGATAGTCAGCCACGAAGACGAACAACCGCCCAGCAAACTGGTCTTGTAAACGGACCCAGTTGCGTAACGCTCCTACATAATTACCAATATGCAACGGCCCGGTCGGCTGCATACCAGAAAGCAGGATGTCCTTTTCCCCAGTTTTCATATAGCAAAGAGTGTAGCAGCCTGCGAGGCGTCTGAAAAGAAAAAGCTGCAGACTGTGAAACAAGCAGGCTGGATATAAGCATGAATGACAACAAAACGACCCCATCATGGGGTCGTTTTTTGCTCACGACAAGTTTTCTCTCTTTAGACTTCGACAATCACCGGTAACACCATCGGACGTCGCTGCGTTTTCGTAAACAGAAACGCGCCGATATCATCACGGATCTTTTCTTTGATTGCTTCGTTATCCGTGGCACCATTTCGATCATGACCATGAATGGTCAGACGGAGTTTTTGTTGCGTTTCGTCAATCAGCTCAGCATTGTCTTTCATCTGGATGAAGCCGCGGGACATAATCTGCGGGGTGCCAACCAGCGAGCCCGTCTTCGGGTCAATCACTGCAACCACCACCACCATGCCGTCGGCGGCCAATTCCTGGCGGTCGCGCAGCACGATCTCGGAAACATCGCCGACACCAAGCCCGTCCACAAAGACGTAGCTGGTCGGCACGCGCTCTTCGGTGAGCTGGCCTGTCCCCTCGCCGAATTGCATCACCTGCCCGTTGTCGGCCACAAAAATATTTTCTTTCGGGAAACCGAGTGAGGCAGCCACTTTGGCGTTTTCACGCAGCAAGAAATGATTGCCTTCAATCGGGATGTAGTATTTCGGCTTGAACAGCATCAGCATCAGCTTGATGTCTTCGTTCTTCGCATGGCCGCCGGCGTGGACATCCATCATTTGATAATGGATAACTTCGGCGCCCTTGCGGTACAACGTGTCTTTCAAGCGCTGCACTGTGCGTTCGTTACCCGGGATGATGGAGCTTGAAAACACCACCGTGTCGCCCTGCACCAAATTCACCGAACGGTGTTCGCCGTTCGCGATGCGCATGAGCGCGGCACGCTCTTCGCCCTGCGCGCCAGTACACATGACAATGACTTTATTGAGCGGATAATCATCCACTTGGTTGATGTCGATCAAGGTACCCGGTTTGATTTTGATGTAGCCCAAGGTCTTGGCAATTTCGACGTTGGTCTTCATGGAGAAACCATCGATCGCCACCTTGCGCCCGTTGTCTTGGGCAATTTCAATGATCTGCTTGATGCGCGATAGCATCGACGCAAAGGTGCCGATAATGAGGCGGCCTGTTGCTTTTTCGATCAAGGTCCGCAAAGTCGCACCGATCTCCCCTTCGGAGATCTGATGCCCTGGCTGCCCGGCATTTGTCGAATCACCCATGAGTGCGAGGACGCCCTGCGAACCAATCTGAGCAATCTTCGAAAAATCTGCAGGCTTGCCATCAGCAGGGGTGAAATCGAATTTCCAATCCCCTGTATGAACGACTGTTCCGATCGGTGTGTGGACGATCACGCCCACTGCATCTGGAATGGAATGGTTGATATGAACGAACTCCACCTGGAAATTGCCGAGGACCAAACGGTCGTCGATGGAAATTTCTTTGACGTTAATCTGCACGCCCGGATAATCTTCCTGGCGCTTGCGGACAATTCCTGCCGTCACCGGAAGCCCGAAGATCGGCGGATTGCCAATGCGTGGGACGGTGTGTGGGATGCCGCCGATGTGGTCGTAGTGGCCGTGGGTGATGATCACACCGCGGACGCGGTTTTCTTTGCCGCGCAAATAGCTCATGTTCGGGATGATGTAATCGATCCCAGGCATGTCTTCTTCTGGGAACTGCAATCCCATGTCGATCAAGATGATGTCATTGCCGTATTCGAGCAATGTACAGTTGCGCCCAACCTCTTCGAGGCCACCAAGGACGATGACACGCAATTTTTCTTTGCCGGTACCGAACGTCTGCATAGGCGGACGTGCAAGAGCAGCAGGTTGTCCGGAGACAGGACCACGGACGTTCATTGGGCGACCGCGGCCGACGAACGGTCCACGTCGTTCACTTCGATGAGGGGGAGGATTCCCTGAAGCGCGTGGTGCGTCAGAAAATTTCCCGGTGTTTGTTGATTGTTCCATAAGAAACAATGATTGATGATGAATGAAAAATCACTCCTTCGCCATCTCACTCGAAGAGGTGGCGGATAACGAATAAAAAACGTTCATTAGGGAATGTTTCGTAAAAAAGTGTGGCGCGACAGCGCAATGCCATCAAAGACAACCGAGCTAGACCCGGCCAAACTTTTTTACGAAACATCTTCCTCCCCGAAAACAACACGGGTGAAGCTCCTTGAGACGACGAGTGTTGATCCCGCGAAAATTCGCGACCTCTCACACCTGCCATCTCCGATGATTGTCTCGAAACACGAAACGCGTAATGCGAATCCTGTCGATTTGACGTTTCGTGTTACGCGTTTTGCATTTTGCGTAACGCTGTTGGTGGGCGAGGAGGGACTTGAACCCTCACGGAGTTGCCCCCGTACGGCCCTGAACCGTATGTGTCTGCCAATTCCACCACTCGCCCTGAGTTGCGAAACGCAAAACGCGTAATGCGAATCCTGTCGATTTGGCGTTTTGCGTTATGAGATTCGCGTTTCGCGTCAATCTAGAAGTATTCTACACTATCATCCCTGGCTGTTTTTGTCAACGCCAGGCGAGACGCGTTTTCGTGTACCAATCACGGATGCCGGCCAAACGATCGGCTGGTGTTGCAACCAATCCGAGCGTTACACCATGGATCGTATTTGCAATGTAATACGGATACACCGGCGCATACAGGAACACTGCAGGTGCATCCGCCACCACCTTTTTTGCAAACGAGGCATACAGCGGCGCAAGCGCTTCGGTCGAGGTCGCCAAGCGTGCGGCGGTCAGGATATCATCGACTGAACGGTTGACGTAGAGTGCCAAATTCAACTTGCCTTCGGCGCTTTGCGAGGAATGCCAGAACGAATAGGGATCCTGGTCACCACCGAGCACTTCGCCGTACAGCAGCGCCTGGTAGGCATGCGGACGGACAATTTCTTGGCCAATAGTCGCTCCGGAAGCAGTCACGATCTCGACCTCGACCCCAACCGCGCGCCAGGCTGTTGCAACTGCTTCGGCAACGGCGGCGTATTCCGGTCGATCGACGGTCGTGAGCGATACCGAAAGCGGGACGGGCTTTCCATCAGCAACGGTTTTTGTCGTTGCCTTTCGGCCCGTGCCCATGGTGATCGTCTTTGTCTTCGACCGCACGCGCACGGTGGATGTTGCGGTCGGGAAAACGAATCCGGCTTTTTCCAAAATCTTCGCCGAAGAAGAAGCGTCTGTGGCGGCTTGTACCAGCGCGCTATCGTAGCCGATCATGCCTGGGATCAGCGGGCCTTCCGCCAGCACGCCGTTCCCTTGGACGATGTCGCGCAAAATCTGCTCACGCGGTGTTGCGGCAACCAGTGCCGCGCGCACCGCCTCTTCGGCAAACAGCGGCTGTTTTTGCTGGTTGAAAAAAATCGCGGTGATTTGCGGCAAGTGGATCGTA
>CALRHY010000057.1 GCA_943359495.1 Candidatus Uhrbacteria bacterium RIFOXYB12_FULL_58_10 | reverse complement strand
ATGACCAGCGAGATTTTGCCTGCCAATCAGATCCGCTATTTCATGGGAGCGGGTAAACCGGAAGAGATTGTCGAGTACGTCCGCCGTGGTGTCGATGCCTTTGATTGTGTCTTGCCAAGCCGCAATGCGCGCCATGGGACGCTGTATGTGTGGCAGAGTGACAACTTGCTTGACCCTGGATTTTACGCGTTGTATCACGCGACGAATGAAAGCCATCGTTTGGAAATGACTGCGGTTGATCCTACCTGTGATTGTTTGCTGTGTACGCGCTATAGCCGCGCCTATCTGCGTCATTTGTTTACGGTGGAAGAACCGTTGGCACACCGTCTCGCAACCATGCATAACGTCCGTTTTTACCTGCGACTCATGGAGCGTATTCGTACCATGATTAGTGAAGGGTCGTTGTAAAAAAGGTATGGCATTCGCACCGCACTGTTGGAACCGCTGCAAAAAGGTGAGATGATGACGGTTGGTATCTGTGAAAAGGCAATGTTCCTCTAGTGGATAGAGTCCCACCTCCCATTGATTGGTGGGCAACGCGCCTTCAGGGTGTTGCTACACTGGTGCCTATCCGCATCGTTGCGTCTCGAACGTTTTTTGTATCGCCGGGTTGAGTTCTGCCGCCATGCCAGATAATTCTTTTGCATCACTCGCGCGCCGTTTTTTTGCCGGGCTGATCGACATCTTTTTTTTGCTACCCTTTTTCGGTGGCGCACTGTTTTTGTTTTCTTGGCGCTCGGCTCCATGGGCCATACCTGTTGCAGCCGCACTTGCAACGATTGGATTGTTTGTTTGGATAGGTAATTGCATTGTTCTCCTCGCGTTGCGTGGGCAGACGGTCGGGGACATGTCACTCGGTATTCGCGTCGTCTTTGTCGACCGTTCGCAGCAACGGCCTGGGCTCGGGTTCGTCGCCGCGCTCGTCCGCACGCTGAGCCAGACGGGCATCAGCCCTATTTTTCTTCTTGGCTTTCTGTGGGTGCTTGTTGACGACCACCTCCATCGCGCGTGGCACGATATTTTTGCTGGAACGATCATGGTACGAGAGACTGAGCAGGGAACGCCGCTTGTCGGCCGCCATCGTTTTCGCGAAGTGGTTGGGTTGATAGTGGGAGGGATCGGTACACTCCTCCTTTTTCTTCCTATCTTGGCTGTCATCTTCGTGCAAATCCTGGCCTGGTTTACGGATGCAACAGTGGTACACATTTCTCCTAATGGTGGCAGTGCGACGAGTACACTGGCAACCATTCCTTCAGACTTCCCAAGCGAGCTGGTGATCCCTGCTGCCGAGCATATTCGTGAAGTCTTGAGCAGCACACCAACCCCAGACAAACGCCGCGTGGTGATCGTCTGGCGTGATCTTCCAGCAGAACCGGTTTCAACAGTCTTTGCATACAAAACCAGTTTTTCCCTTTTGGGATTCACGACCACTATCGAATATTTGGCTGACGGGCCACATCTCCATTTTGTGAACAGTGCTGGGACGATCCAAGGAGAACTCACGCTGGTTCCGACCGACGACACGAAAAAGGTACGGGAATTACGTATCGCGGTGACCTACCCACGTTCGAAATAGCTTGCGTATGTTTGTCCAGATGAAATCTTTTGTCCGACGGTTTGTGCCGCGTTCCGCACTTGGGCTGTATCATCGAACGCTTGCTCGCAGTGCTGCCGCTGCGTGTGGAAATCCGACCGCGCACATGCTGACGATTGGTGTGACAGGGACAAAGGGAAAATCCACGACTGCGTATCTCATCGCCCATATTTTTGAACACGCTGGGCAACGCTCTGCGCTCACTTCGACCGCGCTTTTTAAGAGTGGGCCGAGAGAATGGTTGAATAGCACCAAGATGACGATGCTTGGGCGTTTTAGCTTGCATCGTTTTTTGCGTCGTGCGCGGGCAGAGGGATGTGATGTCGCGGTCGTGGAAAGTTCGTCCGAAGGCCTCGCTCAATGGCGTCATGCCGGCATCCACTATGACGTTGCCGTGTTTACCAATTTGACTCCTGAACACATTGAGTCACACGGTTCTTTCGCTGCGTATCGCGAAGCAAAAGGACGTTTGTTCGCCGCACTCACCCAGCAAACAACAAAAAGAAAAATGTTGCGCAAAGAATCACTCCCCACGGTTTCCGTGGTCAATACCGATGATCCGAACGCTGCTTTTTTTGCAGCATTCCCTGCAGACCAGCATTGGACATTTGGCACAAGCGCCGATCCCTCCGTCGCTGTCGACGAAGGACGATATCTGCTTGTGGAACAGATCGCACTCTCGCCGAACGGTGCACAATTTGTGGTTGCTGGCGTCGCCTTCCGCATCTCGTTGCTCGGCCGTTCCAGTGTTATGAATGCAGCTGCTGCCATTGCCGTGGCCCGCAGCCGCGGTATTCCTTTTTCAACGATCGCTGAAGCGCTTGTGGCAATCCAAGGAATCCCTGGGCGTTTTGAGCGCATTGAAGAAGGACAGGAGTATCAAGTGATTGTTGACTACGCGCACGAGCCAGAGTCGTTTAAGCAATTGTACGAAGCAGTGGCCATTTTGCCGCATAAGAGAATCATCCATGTCTTCGGTTCAACCGGCGGCGGTCGCGACACCTCACGTCGTCCCATTTTGGGCAGCATCGCTGGCGCGAAAGCAGACGTGGTGATTGTGACAACGGACGATCCATACGACGAAGATCCACAAGCGATTAGTGATGCAGTGGTAGAAGGTGCGCAGGCAGTGGGAAAGAAAATGGGAAAGAGTTTGTTTTCGATTGTAGATCGCAAGGAGGCAATTCGCGCTGCCGTCCGCATGGCGCTGCCAGGCGACATTTTATTGATCACGGGAAAGGGGAGCGAGCAATCCATGGTGCTTCGCCATGGCAAAAAGATTTCTTGGGATGATCGCGAAATTGCCAGAGCGGCTCTTCATACGCAAGGGCAAGGGACAGTGGTCTATGAGTAAAGTCACCATGCGCGTCGATGAGGAAATCGTTTTGTCGGTGCGGAAGCATGCGATCTGTATTATCGTGCCGTTGCTTTTTTCTTTTTTGCTTTTGGTTGGTTCATTTTTTCTGCTATTTCCATTGTTCTTGCTCGGGACCATCGGTGTTGTTTTGTTCTGCACGCTACTCGTCTTTTCGTTTACCATCGGAATCCGCAGTTGGATCCTGTGGCGCTCGACACAACTGTTGGTGACGACACAGCGGGTGGTTGACGTGGATCGTCGGGGAATGTTCCGTTGGGTCATTTCTGATGTTGCTTTTGATACGATTGCCGACATTTCATATGAGATCGCCGGACCACTGCAAGTGTTGTGTCGTGCGGGGAATGTCTTGGTCACCGGTATTGGCAACGGGCACGCCGTCGTCGCCCATTTTGTCCCACATCCAGCTGAAGTCCGCGAAACAATCATGGAGCAATATGGCGCTGCACGACAGGGCGATGGGCAGAACAAAGCTGCAAAAAAGCAAACCACAGAAGTGCTCGATCCCGAGGATGAACGGTCGGTGCAACGGTATGCGAATTCTTTGCAGAAACGGCGGGCGATGAAGTCGTATTTTGATGAAGAAAAAGAGAAGTAGGTTTTTAGATATCTGCCAATTTGTCCATCCCCTTGAAGAAGGGGATCCACGATGTCGGTTCCGGTCTCATCGTTCGTCCGACATTCTTTTGGCGAATCCCAAAAGAACCAAAAAGATTTTGGGGGATGGCGAAACTCGAACTATGAATGTGCCCTCCGCGATGTCTTGCTTTGGATAGTCCTATAAAGAACATCAGTCCTTCACTTTGTCACAAGGCTGATTGAGCAACTGGCTCCGGGCAGAACCAAGGAGCTCAAACAATCGCCGTCCCCCAAACCCCCTAACGGCATCGTCACAAAGTATGGAGACAACGCTGGCTTCTCCGAGTATACTATTGCTGTATGATCCCTCTGCTTCGTTCGAAAATCTTTTTGGTGGGGGTGGTGATCGCCATTGTGTTGGTTGGGATGGGTGTTGGACGTGTCGTGCTGCGAAATCGGGCGTTGGCGCAAGAAGTTGCTGCGCTGGCTGCGGAATCGGAAAAACTGAGTTCGCGAAATGTGGAATTTGGTGAGTTGATGAAACGTTTTGAAACACAGGCATTTTTAGAACACGAAGCACGGGTGAAATTGAATTTACAAAAACCAGGCGAACGAGTCGTTACGTTTCGGTCGGGTGGGCCGGCGAGCTCGACGTTGTCGGTGACGCAAGAAGAAAAGAAGACCAACATGGATTTGTGGTGGGACTATTTTTTCTCATCCATACCGCAGAGCGGCGGCGTATGACAGAAATACTGCAATCGAAACGAGTGGGTTCTCTCAGACGTCTTGGCCTTCTAGTGGGGGTCATTTTATGTATTGGCTTCAGTTTGTTTTTTGTGTCGATTGGCGTTGTTGGATTGTACGGTTTCTCTTCTGATGCACTACCGTTTCGTTTGATGGCCCGCGTCTTTCCGTTTCCCGCTGCTCGAGTGAATGGGGAGCTGATTCGTTATTCTGTTTGGAGCGACGACACACGGGCGTTTGTCGGGTTGGCGGAGGCGGGGAAAGAATCAATTCCGGATGCGCTGACGCGGCATGATATTGCGCAGAGTGTTTTGGATCGCCTGGTCCGCAATCAAGTACTTGAGCGTGTTGCTGAAGAAAAAGGGATCAGTATCACGGATTCCGAAGTGGATGCCGAGTATCTTCGCGTCACAGAAAAAAAAGAGGATGCTGCAAGCATGAAGACAACTCTGAAAACGCTTGACTGGTCGGTTGCCGATGTGAAATTACAAATCATTCGGCCGTATCTTTTAGGCAGACGGCTGACAGAACGTTTGGGATCTGTTGCTGCAGCGGATGTTGTTCTTGTGAAGGCGTTGCAAGAAGCAAACGTGCAGGTGTACGTGCGGTTTTGAGGAATCTGCGCTAGGTTAAGGAGAGGTGTTTGTCCGCTTCCTGACCACTTGCGTATGTCTTCCCTCTTCGACCACAAATTAGCCAAAGATCTTAAAAAGACCGCGCCGCTTGCTGAGCGTATGCGGCCGCGGACGTTTGCGGAGTTTGTTGGGCAAGAGCGTTTGATTGGTAAAGGGACGCTCCTGCGAAGTCTCTTGGAACGCGACGAAGTGCCGTCCATGGTGTTTTGGGGCCCGCCAGGGACAG
>CALRHY010000056.1 GCA_943359495.1 Candidatus Uhrbacteria bacterium RIFOXYB12_FULL_58_10 | reverse complement strand
TGCTTGGCGATCCTGGTGTCGGAAAGACGGCGATCGTCGAAGGGCTGGCGCGCCGCATTGTCCAAGGCACCGTTCCCGATGTCTTGCGCGGCAAACGCTTACTCGGGCTCGACCTCGCGCTCGTCGTCGCTGGCACCGTTTACCGCGGTGAATTTGAAGGACGAATTAAACAAATTATCGACGAAATCAAAATACGACCGGATATTATTTTATTCATCGATGAAGTTCACAACATCAGTGGCACCGGCGCAGCCTCTGGCTCCATGGACGCAGCGAATATTCTCAAGCCTGCCTTGGCCCGCGGTGAAATTCGCTGCATTGGCGCGACCACAATCACTGAATACAAAAAAAGCATCGAATCCGATCCAGCACTTGATCGCCGTTTCCAAGCGATCAGCGTCCATGAACCATCCCCTGCAGAAACTGAGGAGATTTTGCGCGGCATCCGCAGCCAATACGAAACCTTCCACTCCGTACACATCTCCGACGAAGCAATCACCGCTGCAGTCGCACTCGGTGGGCGCTATCTCCAAGACCGCACCTTCCCAGACAAAGCCATCGACCTTATCGACGAAGCGAGCGCGGCACTGCGCGTCAAACTCGGCTCACCAAAAAACAAAGAACGTACCGTGTTAGAAGAAAAACTTGCTGCAATAAAAAATAAAAAACAAGAAGCCGTGCAAAATGAACAATTTGTCGAAGCGTTGGAATTGAAAGAACAGGAGGCCACACTCGCACTACAGCTCAGCGTCCTGGAAAACACCAAGCCGAAAACCATCGTCCCCGCAGCAACCATCGGACAGCGGGATATCGCTTCGGTCATCGCGCACATCACCGGCGTCCCAGAATCGAGTATTTTGGCAGAAGAAACAGGCGAGCTTGAAGATCTCGAAAAACGGCTCGCGCAACGCGTCGTCGGGCAAGATGTGGTTCTGCGCAGTATCGGCGAACACGTCCGCCGCGCCCGTGCCGGGCTCACCCGCCCAGGCAGGCCGCTTGGCAGTTTTCTGTTCCTTGGACAATCCGGTGTCGGAAAAACATCGCTTGCGACAGCACTCGCCGAAGAATTGTTCCACGACCCGAAAGCATTGCTCCGACTCGACATGTCCGAGTTTGGTGAATCGTTTACCGTCTCGAAAATGCTCGGCTCACCGGCTGGCTACGTTGGCTACCGTGACGGCACAAAACTGACAGACCTGATCAAACGCCGTCCCTACAGCGTTGTCCTTTTTGATGAAGTCGAGAAAGCACATCCAGATGTCTTAAACATCCTCCTGCAAATCTTAGAAGATGGAAAACTGACCGACGCAACCGGGCGTACCGTCTACTTTTCGCATGCGCTGATTATCCTGACATCAAACATCGGTGGGGAAAAATTCCGCAAAGGGACGCTTGGTTTTGCTTCAGAGAACGCGTCCGGCGCCGCCTTGCTCCAAGATGTCCGACGCGAAGCGCAACAATTTTTCCGCCCGGAACTCATCAATCGTTTGGATAACATTTTGGTATTCCGACCATTGGATACCGCGGATATCAGCACCATACTCACCGAAGAACTCCGCCGCATCAACACCCACATCGCCCATCGCGGTATCCGCGTCCGTGTCACGCCAAAAGCAGTCAAACTTCTAGTGGCCGCCTGCGATGCCGGACGCATGGGCGCTCGTGCAGTTCGCACCGTCCTCCAAGAAAAAATTGAATCGCCGCTCGCCACCCGCCTCCTTGCTGGTACAATGGGAAAGCAACGAGTCTTCACGGTTGATGCGGCAAACGATACGCTGCGCTACCATTAACGCAGACAGCGCTCTATGGGGGATGCATTTCAGTACCAACGCGATTTGGCGCGCGAGCGAAGTCATGCGCGCGCACTACCACCGACACTTCCCACTCGATCTGCTAGCGGACAAGACCAACAATCCGCACGCCGAGCACTAGATGCAGCGCGCGTTTCCGGAACAACAAATGGTGCGCTTGCGGGTTCTACCCCAGGTTCGACAAACAAAGCGAAATCCTCGCCAGGAACAGGTGGCGAAAACAAGGCTGAAGAGGATGCCTGGTCCTTGATCTGGAGCGGTATACGAAAAGGGTTGCAGATCTTTTATTCCGCAACTTTTTTTACCATCATCATTCCAGTACTCCTTGCACCGATCATTTTTCTTTTCTACTTCGTCCCGCTTTTCCTGGTTAATTTTCTGAGCGGCGGAAAACCGGTTCGCTTCCCGATCTTTGGTATCACTGGTCTCATTACCAAACTAAAGCCAGCAGAAGTTCCGCTCGGCGCCGCATGGGTACTCGGCGGACTGCTTTCCATGATTGTCGCGACTATTCTCTTTTTTGCAATATACGCCATGCTTTCAAAAATCGCCGATCTATGTAACGCACTTGGATCATTCTGTTCCTTATTTCCCAAGCTCCACTAGATCAAGAACAACGTCGAGAAAAAACAGCGAAGACCTGCTATACTAGAAGCCAATCGTCCTCCTTACAAAACGGCGTTCTGCCGTTGTTTCCTCTATGTATCGCTGGCGCAGAATCCTGCTCATTTCGTTCTTTGTTCTCCTCATTGTCGCAATCGGATACGTTGTCTACGCAGTCTTCTTTCGTGCGGTCATAAACCCGGGCGGCATTCTGAACCCGGGGCAGCAAGCTGGCGGCGGACTCCCGCTTGCAAATGAAGGAATCCTGGGAGGCGCAAATGTGAATGAAGGGGCGGGTGGTACGGGAATAGGACTCCCCCCCGCATCCGCCGCAGCCGAAATTGCCAGTGGTGGGTTGACGCAATCAACCACCCTTGTACCAACAGTCGTCAGCGATCCACAGCTCGCAGCAGACGGAAAAAGTATCTATTACTACGATCGTTCGACCGGACAATATTTCAAAATAGACCCGAAGACTGGAGCTTCCGTTCCGCTTACAGACAAAGTATTTCCCGGCGTCCGAGAAACATCCTGGTCGCCCACCGGAGATGCAAAAGCAATTTTGCAATTCCCGGACAACCGAAAAATCTTTTTTGATTTTGAAAAGCAAGCCCAAGTTACCCTCCCAAGCCATTGGGAAGATTTTTCCTGGGCAACAAATGGCAATGAGATTGTGGCAAAAAGCCTTGGTGCGGCAGAAAACAACCGCTTCCTCATTCTCGCAAACCCAGATGGATCAAACGCACGACCGGTTGCAGAACTTGGCCGCAACGAAGCTTTGGTCACTGTTTCCTACTCGCCGAACAACGACATGATCGCCTTTTCGCGCACCGGCCAGGCACGTCCGCTCGGCGAACAAGAAATCATCCCAATCGGGAAGAACAAGGAAAACTTCCGCGGACTCGTGGTCCAAGGGCTGGGTGTACAGACCGTCTGGTCTCCGGATGGCGCTCGTATCTTGTACAGTGCGGCCAATGCAGCAAGTGATTGGAAGCCTGCATTGTGGGTGGTGAATGGACGCGGTGACGCCATCGGTGCAGATCGAAAATCCATCGGCTTACTGACCTGGGCAGATAAATGTGGCTTTTCGAGTGCCACCGTCGCCTACTGTGCAGCGCCGCGTGAACTGCCAACCGGCGCGGGATTTGGACGCGGTATCGCCAACGATACACCAGATGACCTCTACCGCGTCGACCTTGCGACGGGCCAATTTCGCCTTGTCGCCACTCCGGAAGATCCGGCTGCTATTTCGAAAGTCGTGATCACCAAAGACGGTTCCACCCTCTACTACACAGAACTACAGAGCGGCGCCTTGCGGGAAATCCGCTTGCGATAATGCATGCGTATGAATAAAGGACGAAATGTCGTCATCCTTCTGCTATTTCTGCTTCTCGGTTTCTTCCTTGTTTTCTACAGCTTGGTCATTTTTGAACCGTTTAAAAAACGAACGGAGCAGGTCCTCGTCAATCAACCCAATTCCGCAACCTTGGGAACGCCGACCATCAGCTTCATCGATCCAAAACGTGGCAATGTCCGCGGCACTATCACCTTAGTTGAATTCGGCGATTACCAATGCCGTTACTGTGGAGAAATGGAAAAAACGATCAACGACGCACTTATCGCCCACCCGAACCTCGTCCTTGTCTGGAAAGACTTGCCCAACGTCTCCCTCCACCACGAATCACAGAACGCCGCCAACGCTGCCCGCTGTGCGGGGAGGCAAGGCAAGTTTTGGGAATACCACGATGCCCTCTTCAAAAACCAAGAAAGCCTAAATGCAACACTGTACCCGCAACTCGCAGAACAGTTGGGGCTGAGCACTGGGAAATTCCTCTCTTGTATGCAGAATAAAGAAGAAGATCCCCTCATTCTCCGCAATGTTGATGAAGCAATTGCACTCGGCATAGACGCAACGCCGTACTTTTTTCTTGGCTCGCTCCGCCTCTCCGGACAGCTGACCCCAGCAGACCTTACCGCAGCACTCAAAGCAGCAGAGGCACAAACAGCCCTGTAATCTATGACTGTTTCACATTCCATCACTCATCGACTTTCGCTCATAGTTGTAGCGTCATTTTTTTTTACAGTACCGTTACTAGCGCATGCGATAGCCACCGGCTGCTGCATCTTGCTTACAGAAAATAGTACGGACGCAACAAGTGTGGAAGATGTTACTGCATGTTTCCCCCTCACTTCCACCGCCGACTGCGGCGCTTATAAGACGAGCAGCGGCAAAATGAACGTTTGGCGCGAGCAAGAATGCACGAGTCTAGACATCTGCGCCGGCAAAGCCCCAACCAGCTGTTGCGAAAAAACAATAGATGCTATTACTGAATCGTGTTTTCCCGTCCCAGACAAAGTCGCCTGCGATCTCCTTGGATCACACAGCAAATCATCGGCAAAAGCGGGCAAAGATATCCCTGTTTCTATAGACTTTACCTTATCGAGCGGTGACTGCACGACCGTCAATACCTGCGAGGGAAAGATTATAGGCGGAAAAAATCCTATTGGTGGCGATGGGGAAAACCACCAAATAGACATCGTCCCGCCGAAGCCGATCATTCCCCAACTCGCCATCGAAATCCCCGGCCTCCAACCGTTCACTGGGCCAGGAGGAAGTTTTAAGGACGGCTACATCATCCCCTACATCGGCCAATACATCGCTGGCCTCTATGCATTTGCGACTGGAGCAGTCGTGACGCTTGCCATCGCCATGATCATTTTTGCCGGCGTGAAATGGCAAACCGCCG
>CALRHY010000055.1 GCA_943359495.1 Candidatus Uhrbacteria bacterium RIFOXYB12_FULL_58_10 | reverse complement strand
ATCGATGCGCTTCTGCGCTTCTGGACTCGTGAGGTCTATAGTAAAAAAATCTAGCGCAGGGGTTTTGGATCCCGGCCGTTTGATGCGCTTGGTTTCATCACCCTCTTCGGGCACTTCTTCCTGCGGTGTCTTCGGTAACGTCAGAGTGTGCTCTTCTTCGGTGTCTTCGGCGAGGTCGGGGAATGCGCTGGTGCTTTTGAGGAGCGTGGTGATCTGTTCTTTGAGGGCGGCAATGTCGACTGCCTCCGCGGTCAACAATTGTAAAAGAAAGGCATCCTCTGTCTGCAGCATGCCGGAGAGCAGGTGTTCAGTGCCGACAAATTTGTGTTCGTAGACGCTTGCCGTGAGCACGGCTTTTTCGATCGCTCGTTTCGTGGTGTCCGAAAGCGTTGGAAGAGGGATGTCTGCCGCATCTTGGACCGGGACACGACGTGTCGAAGCCGCGCCGCCTTTTTGCACTCGCTGGGCAATCGCTTCGCGCACATGCTCATGGGAAATGTGGGCTTTTTGCAAAATTTCTGCACCAAGACAGCCGCGCTCAGTGAGCAGCGACCACAAGAGATGGTCCGGCGTAATATGCGACTGGTTCAGTTCGTGTGCCAGCGTATATGCCCGGACAAGGACACTTTTGAGGTGTGTGGTGAATTTTTCGATAATATTTTGATCCATAGCATGCAGTTGTCTCAACTTCTTTTCTTTCTCCATCCTATAACGGCGAACGCGAAATCCGAATTCGGAGTTTTGTCAAGAGTGTCGGCGGCGGAAAGTAAGGGAGTAGGGGCGTAGGGGAGTGTTGATACGCAGTCGGCATACTCCCTTACGCTCCTACCTCACCCTACTCCCTATCACCTCATGCCTCTGGCGTGGTCATGCCGCGCAGTCGCGCCACGCGTTCGTTGATCGGCGGATGCGTGGAAAAGAGCGCAGTCAATTTGGAACGAATGTCACCGAATGGGTTGGCAAAATAGAGATGGGCGGTTGCCTCGTTCGCGTGGTCCAGTGGATCTTTGTCCTGCTGGATCTTCTCAAGTGCACGGGCCAGGCCTTCTGGGTAGCGGCTGAGAAGTGCGCCGGATGCATCGGCGAGATATTCTCGTTGGCGCGAGATGGCAAGTTTGATCAGTTGTGCAAACAGCGGGGCGAGAATGGCGAAGGCGATACCGACGACGAGGATGATCGCATTGCCGTTATTGTTTTCGTTATCTCGCCGTTTGCCACCGCCCCAAAAGAACGCGCGGCGCATCCAGCTCGCCAGCATGACCAACGCGCCGACCAGCACGGCAACAAGGAGCATGTAACGGATGTCGTAATTTTTGACGTGTGAAAGTTCGTGGGCTAGCACGCCTTCGAGTTCCACTTTCTCTAACTTTTCAATTGCTCCAGTTGTGACCGCAACGGAGGCGTGTGCAGGATCGCGACCGGTTGCGAAGGCGTTAATGGCGCCATCGGCGATCATGTACACCTTTGGCATGGGAAGTCCTGCTGCAATCGAAAGGTTTTCAATCATGCGATACAAGTTCGGTGCATCCTCTTTTTTGATCGGTCCTTGTGCGCCCGATGTCCACAATGCCAGCGAATCTCCGGCGTAATAGGAGAACAATGTCATGAGTAACGCAATCCCGACCGCGGCAATCGATGCGCTGATGCCAATGCCGGTGTATTCGCCGTATACCCAACCCAACCCAGCCAACAGGGCGACAAATACAACGATGAGGATCAACGTGCGATTTCTATTTTCACTGATTTGGTCGTAGAGCGGGGACATTGGGAAGCTTGGTCTTTGAGAAACTTTTTAAAATCTCCTCGCCATCCCCTTGAAGAAGGGGATCCACGATGTCGACGATATCGATCCGATCCGTGGATCCCTGCCTTCGCTGGGATGACAATCTTATTTAGAAACTTACCTTTGGTGTCGCGCGTTCTGCTTCAGAAGCCAACTCGAAGAATTGGCGAGCGGAGAAGTGGAAAGCATTGGCGACGATGTTCGATGGAAATGTTTGCAATGCAGTGTTGAAGTCGCGGACGTTGCCGTTGTAGAAGCGGCGTGCGGCTTGGATCTTGTCTTCGGCATCAGTCAGTTCGTTCTGGAGGTCCAAGAAGTTTTGATTCGCCTTGAGGTCAGGATAGGCTTCGGTGACGGCGAACAGAGACTTCAATGTTTGTGACAACGCGTTTTCGGCCTGCGCATGTTCGGCAAGTGTCTGTGCGCCCATGGCGGCGGCGCGGGCTTTGGTGACCTGCTCAAAGACGCCAGACTCATGTTTGGTGTATCCTTTGACCGACTCCACGAGGTTGGGGATCAGGTCGTAGCGGCGCTTGAGCTGCACATCAATATCCGACCAGGCTTCGTCGACGCGGTTCTTTTTGGTGATCAGTCCATTGTAGATGGCAATGATCCAGACAACGACGAGGGCTAGGGCAATAAGGATGATGGTCGTGACGGAAAGTCCAAAAGGCATATTTGTGGCAAAAAGCTTAGATTTTTGAGACGTTTCGTTCCTTCATATATACTGGAAAAACAGTCGAACGTCAATGAAACTGCGCACAAGCATTCAATCTTTCTTAGCTATCGTCATTGCGAGGAGTCCGTCGGGGACGACGCGGCAATCCAGTCGGATCGGACGATGTCGTCGTTCCGAATCGTGGATTGCCACGTCGCCAGACGCTCCTCGCAATGACAAAATAGTACTGTATGTCCAACATCCCATCTTCTATCTTCAAAGCCTACGACATCCGCGGTCTTTCGCCGGGGGAGATTACCGAAGAGATTGCCTTTCGTGTTGGCCAGGCGATTGTTGCAGAGACAGGGGCAACGACGGTGGTTGTTGGGCGTGATATGCGCGAAACGTCACCTGCGCTTGAAGCGGCGGTGGTTGCTGGTGTGCGGAGCCAAGGAGCGGCAACGGTTCGCATCGGCCTCACCACAACCCCGATGTTTTATTTTGCCGTAGCCTCGCGTGATGCAACGCATGCGGGGATCATGGTGACCGCCTCGCACAATCCTTCTGAATATAATGGCTTCAAAGCAGTTCGCGCAGGTGCACGACCGATTGGTCAGGGGAGCGGAATGGAACAAGTGCGAGATCGCGTGCTTGTGGGGCGGTTGAGAGAAAAAGAAAACGGTGTAGATTCGTCCGCAGACGTCGTCCAAGACTACGTTGCCAAATTGCAGACACTTGTCGCGCCAGAAACCATACAACCAATGATGATTGCGATTGATGCGGGGAATGGTATGGCTGGGCATACGCTCCCTGCAGTCCTCGCGGCATATCCGCAGCTCAAAACAGAACAGCTCTATTTTGATCTCGATGGACGATTCCCGAACCACGAAGCGAATCCCTTGAAATTGGATACACTGCGAGACTTGCAGTCCTCGGTCAAAAAACACAACGCAGCATTTGGTGTTGCATTTGATGGAGATGCAGACCGCGTTGGTGTCGTCGATGAGCGCGGTGAAGTCGTCGAGGCACATCTCTTGCTCGCCTTGCTCGGCCAAGAAACGGTGCGGCGAAATCCGGGCGCGAAGATCCTTGCAGACGTCCGCTGTGGCCGCATTGTCCAAGAAACGGTGGAGGCAGCGGGCGGCAGCTTTGGCATGACCCGCGTCGGCCACGCCTTCATCAAACAAGAACTGCGAGAGACTGGAGCTGTCTTCGCCGGAGAACTCTCCAGCCATTTTTACTTCAAAGATTTTTACGGTGTCGAATGTTCTGATCTCGTGATGCTCCTCGTCGCCGAAATTTTGTCGAAGACAGGCCAGCCGCTTTCCGCACTTATTGCTCCACTCCGAAAATACGCGCACTCGGGAGAAATCAATTTCAAAGTTGCAGACAAAGATGCTGCGATCCGTGCAGTCGAAGAACGTTTTGCAAAAGAGGCGACGAGTGTTTGGAAAAAAGATGGTGTACGCCTCGACTTCGCGGATTGGTGGGTGTCGCTTCGCTCATCGAATACGGAACCGTTGTTGCGACTTGTCCTTGAAGCAAAGACAAGGGAGATAATGGAGGAGAAGAAGGCGGAGATTGCAGGAATGATTACAATGTCATCATCTTAATTTTTTTGAAAATCATGAAGACAAAGGCGTTATTAAAACATTACGATTGGTTGAACATCGCCTACTCTTATTTGTTATTTTCGAAAATTGGTTTGCTTGAATGGCGCCAGCAAATATATTTAAAAAGCGAGATAAAAAAGGTTGATTCGTTTGCGGAGCTTCGTTACGGAAATGACATTTTTGTACCTTGGTTACTTGTTCCTATTATTTGGAATTTTAAACATGCGATGGAACTAATTTTAAAAAGTCTTTCAATTGCAATCGATGAAGAATTTAAACCAGTTCATGATCGAAATGAGCTTTTTTCTACGCTACGGACCAAACTAGCATCACAAAAGATTTTATCAATGCGCTTGGAAGAACAAATTTGTTCTCTAGAAACACTAGTTGGGAGATATGATCAAAAAGTTTTTCCTCTCGATATTAGTTCTGTTGACTCAATGAATGAACTAGGTCGATTTCCAGAATCACGCGGCCGAACTGATGAAAAAATCGATTGGATAGAAAAGTTAATAAATATGCAAACAAAAGACGTGGAAATTCTAGAAGAGGATATAGAAAATTTGAACAAGATTTCTGGTCTTATATATACACAGATTCCTCGAAGACAGGTGTCTTATTTTAAAGAAAAGTCATCCTGAGCGGAGTCGAAGGATACTCTCTGTTTGCCGGAAGTCGGAGCGGCATTTCTTTCACACTCTCGGTGGCGGTTTCAAATTGAAGATCCTTCGTCGCTCCGACTTCCCTCAGGATGACGGATTTTTTATAGTAGACGATGCTTCGTTATAAAAAAGACACACGCGTCGCGTGTGTTGTGCGGAGGTGTCTGCGTCACTGCGGGCATCCTTCAGGCGACGAGCGTCAGTCGGAAGACTTTCGTGTCGCGCGGCACGAAGCCGAGTTCTGCGTAGAATGGACGCGCATCGGCGTGCGTGTCTCCGTTCGTGAGATCGATGTGGTAGACCTCGGATCGCCGCGCTGCAGCGATCACCGCCTGCATCAGCTGATTGCCGACGCCGCGTTTGCGATACAACGGATCTACGACCACGTCCTCGAGCTCGGCGGTGCGTCCGCGGGTCCGCGGCTTCACGATGAGGGTCGCCGTCCCCACGATGGGTTGTCGCGCTCGGTCTCCTTCGAGTTGACTGCGGGCCACGAAGCAGTGAACGGTGCTCGTCTCGCAGACGCATTTGACGTGCGCGTCTGTAACAGCGCCGGAGCCGGGGC
>CALRHY010000054.1 GCA_943359495.1 Candidatus Uhrbacteria bacterium RIFOXYB12_FULL_58_10 | reverse complement strand
CGCAAGAGGAAACAAAATTGTTTGTCCTTCGCGGATAATTTGCGAATACGATTCCTATGGTGAACAAACGACCATCAGCGCAAAGCACACGCATACACCGCCTCGAGCGGAATCATATGTCCGGCCTTGGCGGTGACTTTTCTCCAGCGGTCGAAGAAACAGAACCAGTCATTCCATTTCTCGCTAAAGCATCGGTTGCTGTCGAAGATCCCTCTGCGCCGTCTACGGACAGCGCCGATAGGAGTGGTGAAACCGAAGACGTTACACTGCCGTGGGAAACATGGGAACAAGATCACGCGCAAAAGCGCCGACGGCTCGTGGTGATTGTTGCGGTTGCTATGGTCGGCATCATTGGCGTTTGGGCGTTCTCCGTGTCTGGAACGATTGCTGCGCTCCGTGTTGCCGGAAGCGCGAACAGTGAAAGTGCGCGGACCGGTTTCCTTGAGCGGTTTTCCGATTACCAGAAACGTTTGGATGCCTTGAGTGCACAAGCGACAGCAACCAGCACTCCGATAACAACAACGTCAACTCCGACCGATACGAATTTTGTTGAATCCTTAAAGACGCATGCGACGGAAGCGGCCGCGGCTCCGATTGCACCAGCACCACCCACACCGTAACTGATCGTATGCCTTCTTCCCATCCAGAGAAACAAAAACTTCCCGCCTTTGAAATGAACGCCGGCACAATCGTCCCGCGGTCCATCGTCGAAGAGATGCATGAACGTTACTTGGATTACGCAATGAGCGTGATCATTGCTCGCGCGCTCCCAGACGTGCGTGACGGCATGAAACCGGTTCATCGCCGCATTCTGTACTCCATGTGGCAGAGCGGCTTGCGTTCGAATGCGAAGTTTAAAAAATGCGCGACCGTGGTTGGAGACGTGCTCGGCAAATACCACCCGCACGGCGACCTTTCGGTATACGACGCACTGGTCCGCATGGCTCAGGATTTTTCGTTGCGCCACACGTTGATCAAGGGACAAGGGAACTTTGGTTCCATGGATGGCGACCGCGCTGCTGCCTACCGCTACACTGAAGCGAAGCTCGCGCCAATCGCTGAAGAATTGCTCGAAGATATTGAAAAAGACACCGTTGATTTCCAGCCAAACTACGACGGCTCGCACAAAGAGCCGAAAGTGTTGCCGGCAAAAATTCCGAACTTGCTTCTGAACGGTACCGAAGGGATCGCAGTCGGGATGGCGACAAAAATTCCGCCGCACAACTTGGGCGAACTCTGCGATGCGGTGATGCATTTGTTAGCGAACCCGGAGGCGACGGTTGAAGAGTTGGCCCAATTCGTCAAAGGACCGGATTTTCCGACTGGCGGCATTATTTACGACAAAAAGGCAATCTTGCAAGTCTACGCCACTGGTCGCGGCGGCATTGTCATGCGCGCGAAAACAGAAATTATTGAGGACAAGCGTGGCACCTCTATTTTGGTGAATGAAATTCCGTTCCAGGTGAATAAGGCGACGCTTATCGAGCACATCGCTGATTTGGTGCGCGATAAAAAAATCGAAGGCATTCGTGATATTCGTGATGAGTCCTCGAAAGAAGGTGTACGCATCGTCATTGAATTGAAGAAAGATGCCTATCCAAAAAAAGTCCTGAACAAGCTGTTCATGAGTTCGGATCTGCAGACAACTTTTCACGTGAACATGTTGGCCCTGGTCGATGGGATCCAGCCGCGTGTTTTGCATCTCAAAGCAATCCTTGAAGAGTTTATTAAGCACCGCGAAGTCGTGGTTCGCCGTCGCACTGGGTACGAGCTTGCGCGGGCACAAGAGCGCGGACACATTCTTGAGGGGTTGAAGATTGCTTTGCTCCACATCGATAAGGTGATCGAGATAATCAAAAAATCCAAGGACAAAGACGAGGCGCGTGGTAATTTGATGCGTCAATTTAAGTTATCCGAAATCCAAGCGACTGCCATTTTGGAAATGCGCTTGCAGAGCTTGGCGAATTTGGAACGCTTGAAGATTGAAACCGAATTGAAAGATTTGCTCGCTCGCATTGCCGAACTCGAAGCAATGCTTGCTTCACAAAAGCGCATTCGGACGGTGATCAAAGAAGAAACGACGGAGATTCGTAACCGTTTTGCCAACGATCGCAAGACCCAAATTGTTGCTCATGGCGTGAAGGAATTTTCTGCCGAAGACATTATTCCCAACGAACCGACGTTGGTGCTTATTACTCATGATGGCTACGTCAAACGCATCCCGCCGGACACATTCAAAATTCAGGGACGTGGCGGAAAAGGGGTTATTGGCGTTGCGACCAAAGAGGAAGATGTTGTCGAACAGTTGTTTTCGACCTCCACCCATGCTGATTTGCTGTTCTTCACCACGCGTGGTCGCGTTTTCCAACTAAAGGCCTACGAAATCCCGGTCGCCTCGCGTACCTCGAAAGGACAAGCGCTCGTCAACTTCTTGCAGCTCGCACCAAACGAAAAGGTGTCTGCTTCACTGCAACTGGAAAAAGATGATGGCTACAAATATTTTGTCATGGCCACGCGCAACGGCGTGCTCAAGAAGACTGCCATCAGCGAATTCGACAACGTGCGCCGCAGTGGATTGTTGGCGATCAAATTAAAGGAGGATGATGCACTGCAATGGGTGAAGCCATCCTCTGGTGCCGACGAAGTGGCGCTCGTAACCGCACAAGGCCAGAGTATCCGCTTCTCGGAAAAATCCGTTCGCGATATGGGGCGCGCTGCTGCAGGTGTCCGCGGCATCAAGTTGAAGAAGCGCGGCGACAAAGTGGTTTCGATGGACATGTTGCCTGCCGAACTGCTCAAAAAGAAAATGTTGGAATTGTTCGTTATGGCCGAAAACGGCATGGGCAAACGGACGAATGTTGAAGAATACAAATCCCAAGGCCGTGGCGGCAGCGGGATCAAGACCATGAACGTGACGGCAAAAACCGGCGAAATCATCGGTGGCTACATCGTCAATGCTGCCGAAGAACGCGACTTGTTGCTGGTTTCGAAGCACGGCCAGATCATCCGCGTCCCGTTCGGTGCCATTAAGGCGCAGGGGAGGGCGACACAAGGTGTCCGCATCATGCGCTTTAAGGAAGAAGGGGATTCGGTGGCCAGCACGACATTGGTGTAAAGAAAGTCAAAACGGCCCTTGGAAACAGGGGTCGTTTGTTGTTTCACTTCTGAGCGCAATGGATGCTCTGACCGCATTTTCCTACGTTCCTTTTTGACACCGAACGATGTCGTTAGGGGGTTTGGGGGACGGCGACTGTTTGAGCTCCTTGGTTCTGCCCGGAGCCAATTGCTCGGTAACCCTTCGACAGGCTCAGGGTGCAATGTCTTTAGTAAAGACATTGCAGAAAGAACTCGCGGAGGGCGCATGCATAATACGAGTTTCGCCATCCCCCAAAATCTTTTTGGTTCTTTTGGGATTCGCTAAAAGAATGTCGGGCGACATAGAGATCGGTACCCTGAATCGCCGCCTTCGCGAGTATGACAGGATGATTTCGGGATTATCTAAAAATGAAGCTCTGGCGATATTTCCCTATAAAATCAAGGGAGAAGGCCGTAACCCTTGCAAAAAAAGCAAAAAAGTGAGATACTGTGTTTGTTATTCTTTGCCTTTCGGAGGAAACGTGTTCCTATGGGTTTGCCTGGTCACCGCCGTACATCTTCACACAAACGTCGTCGTGCATCGCATTTTGCTTTAGTAAAGATTGATTTGCGCGTCTGCAGCAAGTGCAAGAAATTGCTTTTGCCACACACTGCCTGCAAATTCTGCGGTTCCTACAATGGCCGCCAGGTCACCAAAGCGCCTGCGGTGAAAAAGGCTCCGAAAGCCGCAGTAGCCCCAAAGGCACCAAAAGCAGCTAAAACTGCAAAAGCCAAAAAATAGGGTTCCGTCGTTTTGTTCTTTCGTTCTGCTCTTTTCTTATGTCCAATCGCCACCTTGCGAGAACGATTGCCATGCAAACCCTTTACGAATGGGATTTCCATGGGAAAGCGCCAAAGACGATCTCGACCATGCTCAGTCGCAATATCACCGAATTTGCGCCGGAGTTTGAAGATACTGCTTTTGCGCAAGGCTTGGTGAGCGGGGTGGTAGAACACCTTTCGGACATTGATGCGGCCATTACGACCTATGCGCCGGAATGGCCTATAGAACAGATTACCATCGTCGATCGGAATATTCTCCGCATCGGCGTCTTTGAGTTGGTCTATGCCGACGCGATTCCATCTAAAGTCGCCATCAACGAAGCAATTGAAGTTGCCAAAGCGTTTGGTGGTGAATCGTCTGGACGGTTTGTAAACGGTGTGCTCGGGGCGATGTATCGCGATCGGACCTCGCGTGGGGAAATAAAAAAGACGGATACAGAAGAAAAAGCCAAAAAGACCGAAGCTGCCGTTGCCGCAGGGGGAGACACTTAATTTATTGGAGCTCAAGCAGTCGAAGGCGTATCTCTCGGTAGGTGCCTCTTCGATTGCGGTGCGCATCCGCACCAACGCTCCCTTTCTTGTACAGCCATGCAGGATCTTTCTGGACTGGAGAAGAATCTCGGCGTCATCTTTGTTGATAAAAATTTGTTGCTGCAAGCGGTCGTCCATCGCTCGTACTTAAACGAGCACCCGACATTTGCGGTTGGACACAATGAGCGTTTGGAATTTCTGGGCGACGCAGTCATCGAATTGGTCGTGACGGAATACTTGTACGAACATTACCCGAATCCGGAAGGCGAGCTGACGACCTGGCGTTCTGCACTCGTCAACGCCATTACGTTGTCGGACATCTGCAAGCAATTGGGTGTCGAAGACTACATGCACCTGTCGCGCGGTGAGTCGAAAGATATTGCCTCGAAAGCGCGTATGTATATTTTGGCCAATGCCTTCGAGGCCGTCGTCGGCTCGATGTACCTTGATCGCGGGTACGATGTGTGCAAGACGTTTATTGGCGAAAAAGTGATTTCGCGCTTGCCATACATTCTTGAGCACCATCTGTATTTGGATCCGAAGAGTCGTTTCCAAGAGGCGGCGCAAGAACGGCAAGGTATGACGCCGCAGTACAAAGTGCTGGATGAAGTCGGGCCAGATCACGCCAAGATTTTTACGGTCGGCGTCTTTATTGGCAGTGAGCAGATTGCGGTTGGCCAAGGAACGAGCAAACAAGAGGCACAGGTTGCGGCTGCTGAAAAAGCGATTGAAAAAATGGGTTGGTAATCCGTTCTAACCAAAACCGTATGACTGCAGACGGAGGAAAGCAGGCAGACGAATTGTTTCAGCGGGCCGTTGATGCTGGTGCATCCGATCTACATCTTGTTGTCGGACGACAACCATATCTCCGCATCGATGGGGCACTGGTTGCCATGGATGGCTCATCCTGGAGCGCAAAACAGACCAAAGATTTTGTTGCAAAAATGCTAACGCTCGAGCAGCAGGCGCGTTTTGAACAGGAAAAAGATTTGGATTTTGCCCACCAAACAACAAATGGTGACCGTTTTCGTGTGA